>DATHFS010000726.1:0-10385 GCA_035317975.1 Cyclobacteriaceae bacterium
CCCCAATCAAATGACCGGTATGCCGGGATTAGAAATTCAATGCCTTTGTTTTGACTCTGCTGGGTCATACCACTGGTCCCCAGTGAAACCTGCCACCCTTTGCCTTCAGGAAGAAAGTACGTGAGATTATAATTGAGAGTCCGCAGGTCGAAGTAAAGATTCTTAGTCTGTTCATCCAGCACTTCACCGAATTCCTTTCGCTGGTTTCGTTGGTATCCCACATTGAGTTGAAGACGTGACGGTCCGAGATAAACATTAGTGGTATTGGAGATCCTTACATGACTGATATCCTGACGCGGTATGAATACGTGATAGCTGTTTAACTCCGCGTTGGAAGCGGCTGTCTCTTCTGCACTTCCGTTTACATTCACAAGGCGGGTAAAACGACCCGTGCTGTCCCGGTCGCCCTCGACTAAGCCCAAAACCTGATGAAAGGAGCTCACATTGAGCTGGGAGTACCCCCAGGGCTTGCTCAACCCGATATGGCCATTGAGGTCCCGTTCCCGAAATCCGGAATTGAAAACTTTTCTATCGTAGGCATTGCTGTAAGGCTTGGCATCTTTGAAACTCGCGCGCGCCAGCCAGTAAAGTCCTTTCAAATTTCCGGCATTCATAACGGAGTTGCCAATCAATCCATTGTTGGTTTGATAGTTGCTGAGCCATTTGCCAATCACCGTTCCCTCGCTCACCGGATTTGGAGTCAAAAAATTCAAGACACCGCCTAATCCATCACTGCCGTACATTAGACTTCCCGCACCTTTAATGATTTCTACGCGATCCACTGAATATTCATCGATTTCAATTCCGTGTTCGTCGCCCCACTGTTGTCCTTCCTGCCGGATGCCATCGTACAACGAAATGATCCGGTTATACCCCAAGCCCCGGATAACGGGTTTGGAAATAGCAGGCCCGGTAGTGATTTGATTGACGCCTGCCTTTTTTGAAATATTGTCAATCAAATTGGTGGACGTATTTTCCGTAAGGGATTTAGTATTCAATGTGGCAATCGGAAGGGGATTGTTTTTTAGTTCCGAAGAATGACTAATGCCTGTAACGACGACTTCATTGAGCTCGGTGACGGCACTGTTCAAGACAACATCGAGTTGGGTGGTACCATTCATTTGAACAGATTGAATAACGGTTGAGTAACCGATGAATTTGATCTCGACCAAAAATCTGCCCCTGGGGAGACGATCGATTTTGTACGCTCCATCGACATCGGTGGAGGTACCCTTTTTTAAATCGGGGATGTAAACTGTCGCACCGATAATGGGAGTGTGGTCATGGAAGTCGGTTACTTTTCCGGTCAGGGAATTCTGGGCAATGGCAGGGCAAAACAAGAAACTGGCAACAACGGCGAATATCGTTTTCATGAATACTTATTTGAAACAATGTTGCAAATATAAAAACGTTGATTAACTTTGCAACAATGATGCAAACTAAATTCCACGAGAATTTCTATCGTAAAGAAACATGCTGCACCCTGACCTGCTCAAAGACCACAATCTGAGATCGACCTCGAGTCGGTCGGAAATTCTGCGATTATTTGAAACGAGTTCGCATGCCCTTTCTTACTCTGATATTGAAAAGGAGGTTTCTGCCTCGTTCGACCGCGTTACGGTTTATCGCACACTAAGAACATTTCTTGACCGCGGCGTGATCCACAAAGTGCTGGATGATGGAGGCGCCCTGAAATATGCACTATGCAATGAGCACTGTCGGGTGGCGGAACATCATCATGACCATGTTCATTTTAAATGCACCACCTGCGGTGAGACACAATGCCTGGACGACGTTGAGATTCCATCCATCAAACTGCCGAAGGGGTACAAAGCGAAAGAAGTGAACTTGCTAATCCAGGGTACGTGTCCAACCTGTTTATCAGAATTATAGAATTAGAGAATTTACAGAATTGGAGAATTAACGGAATGCAATTCTATGCTAAATTGTGCTCTTCTCTGATCCGAGACCTTGAATTTCTAAATGATAGTGTAAGAAATTGAATGATAAGGAATCGCCTTCCTCCTTGCTGATGATTCATCGTTGAATCAATAGAATTCTGTAAATTCTTAAATTCTGTAAATTCTGATTATTACTCGTCAATAAGATCCGAGATCTTAAATTTCTGAATGATGTAGTATAAGAAATTGAAGGATAGGGCATCGTCTTCCTCCTTGGATTTGCCGTGTTCAGGTGATTTTGGCTTGGCGGAAGGAGTGCCGGTAGAAACGGGTCTATTGTGCAATGCGACCGAATCCCTGGTTGGTCCTTTGACTTTTGAATCGTGCTCGGTGAGGAGCGGTTTATCGTCGTTCAAGGAATACTCAAGGTGGTTAGGATCCTGTAATTCAACAGGGGATAACCCTTCGTGCTGGGCTTTTGCAGAGACGGACAAAAGAGCCCCGCCGACCAGGAAAAATGCAGTGGTAAAGTGCAAAATTTTTACTTTCATGGATTACCCGGAACAGTACAAACGCTCTACCTTGTATTTTGGTTTGGCAATTTAGGACTTTTCAGATGATAACTTGGGAGGACTTCAATAAAATCGACCTACGGGCCGGAACAATCGTCAAAGCGGAGGTTTTTACCGAAGTAAGGAAACCCGCACTTAAGCTTTGGATTGACCTGGGACCGGATTTGGGCGTTAAAAAATCGAGTGCTCAAATCACCGATCACTACCGCGTGGAGGACCTTCCGGGCCGGCAGGTAATTTGTGTGGTCAACTTTCCCCCCAAGCAAATCGCGAATTTTGTTTCCGAAGTTTTAGTGACGGGATTTCCAGATGAAGAGCAGCGCGTTGTGCTCGGCACGATAGACAAACGGGTGCCAAACGGAGCTAGGTTATTTTAATACTATGGTGAGATTTTCAGCGCTGGAGGCAATCTGCGGGGGTACCGTACTGAAGCTTTTTAAGGACCGCGAGATCACCACCCTGGTTGTTGACAGTCGGAAGGCCGTCGTGGCAGAGGGTACTGTCTTTTTTGCCATTTTCGGTCAGCGTAATGACGGTCATCAATTCGTGGCCGAGTTATACAAGTTGGGCATTCGCCAGTTTGTAATTGAAAGAGACCTCGCGCCAGGCTCTTTTCCGGAGGCCAACTTCCTCCTCGTCCCCTCTTCGCTATCCAGCCTTCAGTCGCTTGCCGCACATCACCGGCGGCAGTTTTCTATTCCGGTTATCGGAGTGACGGGCAGCAATGGAAAAACGATTATTAAAGAGTGGCTTTATCAATTGCTGTCCCCGGACTATAACATTGTGAAGAACCCGGGAAGCTATAATTCCCAATTGGGGGTTCCGCTCGCGGTGTGGCAAATGCAGGCGCACCATACGCTGGGAATTTTTGAAGCAGGCATTTCCAAACCCGGCGAGATGGCCCGGCTTCAGGAGATCATCCAACCTACCCTGGGACTATTTGCAAACCTCGGCTCTGCACACGACGAGGGATTTCGGGACAACGGCCAAAAAATTCAAGAGAAACTGAACCTCTTCACCTCGTCACACCTTATCATTTATTGCAAGGATCAGACAGACGTGGCTCGCGCGATTGAAAAAAGATTCACTGAAAAACGTTTGAGTTGGGGATCAGGGTCAGCTGATATCCATATTGAACATGATCGCCAGCAGAACTTTTCAATCTCCTACAAAGGCAGCCATTTCCAGATTCCATTTCCTTTCAGGGATGGCGCCTCGATCGAAAACGCAGGGCATTGTCTTGCGCTGATGCTTTCTATGGGAAATGAACCCGATACCATCAGGAAGCGAATGAGTGAGCTAAAGACCGTGCCGATGAGGCTCGAACTAAAGCAAGGAATCAATCATTGTCAGATCATCGACGATACATATAACAATGATCTGGCAGGGTTGCAGATCAGCCTGAATTTTTTGTCCGGGCTCAAGAAAGAGAAAAAGCGCCTCATTCTATCGGACATTTTACAATCCGGATTAGGGGAGGAGGTCCTCGTAAAACGGATTGCTGACAGCCTGAGCGAGGCGGGAGTAAATCATTTTATCGGTATCGGTCCGGTGCTCCTGGCCCACCGGCATCTCGTAGAGGCTGTGGTTCCATCACTTTTTTTCAGCGGAACCGAGGAATTCCTGGTCAATGTCAACTGGGATGACTTTCAAAATGAGGGCATCCTCGTGAAAGGGGCCAGGCCGTTTCAGTTTGAAAAAATTATCAGCAGGCTGCAAAAAAAGATTCACGGCACCGTTATGGAGATTGACCTGGGGGCCATGGTGGACAATCTCAATTTTATTAAGTCCCGGCTGAAGCCAACCGTAAAATTAATGGTCATGGTGAAGGCTTTTGCCTACGGCAGTGGGAGTGAAGAAGTGGCGGGTATATTACAGTACCACCATGTCGACTATTTGGGAGTCGCCTATCCCGATGAAGGTGTCGAGCTGAGAAAGAACCATATACTTTTGCCGATCATGGTCATGAACCCTTCGGAGGAAAGTTTTGCTACCCTGCTGGAGTACGATCTTGAACCGGAGATCTATAGTATCGCTATGTTGCGGTCGTTGGTTGCGTTTTTGAACGGCAGGATTTGCAACGTTCACCTAAAAGTGGATACCGGCATGCACCGATTGGGAATGGAAGAGGAGGACGAAACGGACCTGATGCAAGTGCTCAAAGCAAATGAAAACATTAAAATTGTTTCTGTCTTTACGCACTTGGCAGGAGCAGATGAACCGGAACACGATGAGTTTACGCGTGAACAGGCAAGACGTTTCCTGGCGACAACAGAACGACTCCAGCGTGAATTGAAAATCAACCCGCTGCGGCATATCCTGAATTCTCCGGGCATCCTGCGCTTTCCCGATTTGCAATTGGATATGGTAAGATTGGGCATTGGACTTTATGGAATCGATCCGACCGGGGAGAGTGTCCATTCCCTGAAACCGGTAGCGACACTGAAAACGATTATCTCACAAATTAAAAAAGTGAAGCCGGGCGAATCCATTGGCTATGGAAGAAGTGGTCGCGCGGTGAAGGAGACAACCATTGCCACGATTGCCATCGGTTATGCAGATGGATTCAGTCGTGCGTTTAGCCGGGGCGTTGGTTCTGTCTGGATCCACGGCAGGTTGGCTAGCGTAATTGGCAATGTATGCATGGACATGACGATGGTTGATCTGGCCGGTATCGAAGCCAAAGAAGGTGACGAGGTAATTGTATTTGGAAAAGAGTTGCCGATCCAGGAAGTAGCGGCGAGGATCAACACCATTCCCTATGAGATCTTGACGAGTACGAGTGAGCGGGTGAAGAGGGTGTTCTACGCGGAGTCAATCTAACTGATATGACGGCTGCCTAAAATTATGTACCCGGGTTCATATTTGAACCTGAGTCTACTCCAACTAAGGCTAAGCACCAAACGCCAATTCAGCCACATCCAAGGTTCTTCTTAAGGTCCAGTGAGGGCAGCCCTCCGAAATCGAAGGGAACATCGCTCTTTTCGACCTGAACCGGAGGAGCCGGCTTAGTGGCGGGTTTCTTTCTGGCTTTTCGTTTCTTCATACCCAAAAATAACAACTCCTTTAAACCATTGCATAGGAAGACTTTGCCTTCTATCTTCGCACTGTTTTAATTTAATCTAAATAAACGTGACTGGGAACGGAAAGAGCGTGGCGGAAATGCTTCCTGGGGAAACAGCCATTATTGCAGGATTTTCAGATCCTGAGTTGTCGGTAAAACTGCTTGAAATGGGCTTTTTGCCGGGGACTGCAGTTCGGTTCAATTTCACGGCGCCTTTAGGCGACCCGGTTTGCGTTAGTGTTTCCGGATACGACTTATCCCTTCGCATTGCAGAAGCGGCGGTTATTTCAATTGTAAATTAATGGGTCTTGAACGAAAACTAAAGATTGCTCTGACCGGGAAACCCAATTCCGGCAAATCTTCACTTTTTAATCGGCTCACCGGCCTGAAACAAAAAGTCGGCAACTTTCCGGGCGTAACGGTAGACAAGCGCACAGGAACCTGCCAGTTAGATGACCACACCGTCGCGGAGATCATTGATCTTCCCGGCATTTATAGCCTTTACCCCCGGTCGCTGGATGAAAAGATCGTATCTGAGATTTTTGCCGATCCTGACCACCGGGATTACCCCGATAAGGTCGTCGTCATCGCCGATGCCACCAATCTGAAAAGCTGCCTCCTGTTGCTCACCCAAATGATCGATCTGGGAATCCCTACCGTCCTGGCATTGAATATGGTTGACCTTGCGGCGAAATCCGGGTTGAGTATTGATGTGAATAAATTATCGTCCACCCTGGATGTGCCGGTCGTTCTCATCAACGCACGGGAAGGGCATGGTCTGGATAAATTAAAGAAATCGTTGGCTGAACCACTTTCACCCTCGGCCTCAAGAATATTTCCCATCGCGCCGGAAATTATCCCCGCCGTTAACATCATTCGCGCGGAATTCAAACTGACTTCTGATTACGCAGCCTACCTTTATCTTCAACAAGCGGATGCTCTGAAATTTCTTTCCGTCCGTCAAAAGGAATTCATTCGTCAGCTTGCCAAACAATACGATGCATTTCCGGGTAAATACCAGGGGGCGGAAACCATTCACCGGTATGGATTCATTCAGGATATTTTAAACAAGATCATCCTTCGCCTCCCCAATCCCGAATGGAAGAGATCCTCGTACCGTCTCGATCGTGTTTTCACCCACAAGATTTGGGGTTATGTTATTTTCTTCGGTGTGTTGTTTTTGATCTTTCAATCGATCTTTGCCTGGGCTCAGGTCCCCATGGACTGGATCGATCGTTCATTTGCTTACCTGAGTACCTATTTAAGTAAGAAGCTCCCGGAAGGACCTTTATTTGAACTGATCGCCAAAGGAATTGTGCCGGGCATTGGCGGCATTGTCATTTTTATACCGCAAATCGCCATGCTGTTTGCCTTCATTTCCATCCTGGAAGAAACCGGTTATATGGCGCGGGTAGTTTTTCTTATGGACAAACTTATGAGCAAGGTGGGGCTGAGCGGCAAAAGTGTGGTTCCTCTCATGTCGGGCTGGGCATGTGCTATACCGGCGATCATGGCTACCCGCACCATTGACCATTGGAAGGACAGGCTCATCACTATTTTTGTAACTCCTTTTATGAGTTGTTCGGCCCGCCTGCCCGTGTTCACTATTCTTGTCGGGCTCATCATACCGGACAAAAAACTGCTTGGATTTTTCAATCTGCAGGGACTGGCGTTGATGGGCTTGTATGTTTTGGGATTCGTTGCCGCCATTCTTTCCGCGTTGATCCTGAAGATGATCATCCGCACCAAAGAGCGCAGTTACCTGATCATGGAAATGCCCACCTACCGGATGCCAAAATGGTCCAACGTGGGGTATAACATTATAGAAAAAACAAAAACATTCGTGTTTGAGGCAGGCAAGGTGATTTTAGCGATTTCAATTATCCTTTGGGTGCTGGCGAGCTACGGTCCCCCCCAGGAAATGAACCGGGCGAAAGAAGTTGTTCGAAGTGAAACACAAAACAAGACAATCACCCCACAAGTCTTTGATGACCGGGTAGCCGCTTACAAACTGGAACATTCCTATGCGGGCATAATCGGGAAGGCAATGGAACCAGCGATCCGTCCATTAGGGTACGATTGGAAAATCGGCATCGCGTTAATCACTTCATTTGTCGCCCGGGAAGTGTTTGTTGGCACCATTGCGACCATTTACAGCCTCGGAAGTACGGAAGACCAACCCACGATCAAGAATCGCCTTAAATCAGAGATCAACCCTGACACGGGCGGACCGAGATTTACACCGGCCGTGGGATTTTCATTGCTGGTATTTTACACACTCGCTATGCAATGTGCCAGTACACTGGCCATTGTGAAACGAGAAACCAAGGGCTGGAAATGGCCCTTGCTTCAATTGGGGTACATGACCGGATTGGCCTACTTGTCAGCGTTTGTTGTTTATCAGGTTTTGTCATGAGTTTTTCACCGGCACAATTTTTTGTGGCGATGGCAATTACCGGTCTACTATGGTGTTGTGTGCAAAAGAACGGCCCCAATCAATTTTCTGATCCGGTTTTAGTAAAGATTTCTGACTATCAGGACAAAAGACTTTCCGATAGCCTGTACCAATTTCTCCGGTCGCCGGATCCAACTTATCGCGCCGTCACGGCACTGGCATTTGCCTCGATTCAGGACTCCCTGGCATCATCCGCATTAGGCAGTTTGTTGCTGGAGGATACCAGCGTGCGGGTGAGGACCAACGCTGCATTCGCCCTGGGTCAAACGGGCGGAGTAGCTGCCGTCAATGCATTGATCCCTGCCATGAATGATAGCCGGCGCACGGTAGTCCGGGAAGTGTTGGAAGCGCTTGGAAAGTCAGTGACGGATCAGGACATGGATGTGCTGAAAGCGTATTCAGCGAAAGATACGCTTACCCAGGAAGGAGTGGCCTGGGCTATTTATCGCCTTGGATTGCGAAACAAGATTGATTCAATAATGGTGGCGAGGGAGCATGAATATCTGAATCCAAAATACAGTTTCCGGACGCGGTTGGCCGCCGCCCATTTTTTTAGCCGGTCGCCTGTTCATGGCATATGGTTTGAAAAGAACCTTATCGCGGCCGCCCTTCATGATGTGTCTCCTGAAGTAAGAATGGCCGCTGCAGGAGGATTGAGGAAATTAAATAATGACAACGCTCTCGCTGCATTGAAGGAAGTGTTGGATAAGGATAACGATTACAGGGTGAGGGTGAGCGCGGTCCGGTCACTGCGTGCTTTTCCGGTGGAGAAAACAGGGGAAATGCTTACCAAGGCCTTGAGTGATGGACATACTGCCGTTGCTATTGCGGCTTCGGAAATGGTTCAACCCATTGGAAAAGATGTGGATACCAAACTTTTAGCGGTGGCGCGTGCTGCAAAAAATGGACGGGTTCAAGCCAACCTGTACAAGGCTATCTTCGCTGCGGGCTTCTATCCGCAGGAGTTGGTCGGGGAAGTAAAACAAAAATACGTCGCCTCACAGAATGCCTATCAAAAAGCGGCGTGGCTGGGATCACTTTCTGCCGTAACGAATTCCTACCGTTTCATTGCTGACGAACTCCTGCATTCCCCTGTTTTTGTTATACGAACTGCAGCAGCGCAGGCATTGGTTGAGATCAATCACAAAAAAGATTTCCCGGTCCGGCTGAAAAATGAGATGGCAGGGCTATACCGTCAAGCCATTGCCCAGGGTGATCCCGCTGTTGTTGGAATCCTTTCCGAAGCCTTGAGCGATCCGGTGCTGGGATACAAAGAACTCATTATTGATTTTGCCTTTTTGTATGAAGCTAAGAAGAAACTTCAATTGCCCAAAGACATCGAATCCCTTCAACCCCTTGAGAATGCAATTGCCTATTTTGAAGGAAAGAAAAAACCGGTGCCTTTAAAAAATGCATACAATCATCCTGTGGATTGGAAGCAGGTAGCGACACTGGATAAGGATCAGCGCGTCCTCGTCAGAACGACACGCGGGGATATCGTCCTCCGCCTTTTGGTGGACGAAGCACCGGGATCGGTCATCAATTTTGTTAATTTGATCAAGGCGAAGTACTTTGACGGGCGCCCTTACCACCGGGTTGTGCCCAATTTTGTTATTCAAACAGGATGCAACCGGGGGGACGGCTTTGGAAGTGAAGATTATTCGATCCGATCTGAGTTTTCGGTTAGGCGATACAAAACGGGCTCCGTAGGCATGGCTTCTGCCGGCAAAGACACCGAAGGAACCCAGTGGTTTATAACCCATTCTCCGACGCCTCACCTCGACGGTCGATATACCGTTTTTGCCGAGGTGGAACAAGGAATGGAGATCGTGGATAAGATCGAAGTTGGCGATCAAAATACGGCAGTCACGCTTATAGAGAATTGATTTGATATTTTGGAAGTAAAGCGGAATCATTGGGATATGGCAGCTTCATTCTATCAGAATTTTAAACTGGGTATCCTGGGCGGAGGGCAGCTTGGCCGGATGCTGATTCAATCGGGGATCGATCTGAATATTCAGTTTTCTATACTGGATCCCGATCCGGATGCACCGTGCTGCTCTATTTCAGAGTTTCATGTTGGGAAATTGACTGATTATGATACGGTCATAAAATTTGGAGAATCGTGTGACCTGATCACGATTGAAATAGAAAATGTGAACACGGCGGCACTCAAGGAGCTCGCCGCCCGCGGTAAGAATGTCTTTCCTCAGCCGGAAATAATTGAACTCATCCAGGACAAACGGGAGCAAAAAAAATTTTACGCACGCCATGGGATTCCGACGGCAACTTTTGTGTTGACCGAAAACCGTTCTGACGTCGAGGCCAACAGATCGCTTTTGCCGGCGGTTCAAAAACTTGGTCGTGAAGGATATGATGGGAGGGGGGTACAG
>DATHFS010000727.1:0-2682 GCA_035317975.1 Cyclobacteriaceae bacterium
GAGCCTTTGCCTTTTGCGGGACGGTTCGTCCAGGATATTCTCAACCGCACGCAAACCGCGATGTCGCAAGAGCATTGTTTTCTGGCTGCTGAACTTTCGATCAAGGCACAGATGCAAGCGATGAAGATCAGCTAGCTATCCTGGATGATTGGAGATTCTAAGACTTTAGTCAATAGTTTTGGCCAAATTGGTGCTATAACGAACAGTACTGCTCTGAATGCAGGCACAAAGTATGGTTTTCCTGATGACCTTTTGTAACTTTGGAGTCGTGTAAAGTAGTGTTATGGCAAAGCCAATTAAGGAAACTCCAATTCTAACAGGTAAAGATGCTGCTACATTTGTTACGCAAATGAAGATCTGTTTGAAAACCTTGTCGTAACTTAGAAGAGCAATACTATTAGAAATGCTTAAATTTGCTTCATGCAAACCATAACGATCACTCTCCCGGATAATGCGGAACTTGACCAGCGACAAACAGTCAAATTTCTGGCTTCCAAACTTTATGAAGCCGGTAAACTATCCCTTGGGCAAGCAGCAGATTTGGCTGGCCTCACAAAAGTAGCTTTTGCGGAAATACTGGGTGACTTCGGGGTTTCCCTGATCAACTACCCCGTGACTGAGATGAAGCACGATGCGGCAAAAATAGAGCATTGTAATTGCCGACACGAGTTGCTTTATTCTCTTGGATAAAATCAGCGAATTTGATTTATTGCAAAAGCTGTTCGGTACCGTTACTACCACGCTCGAAATCTCTGATAAATTTAATAAACCCCTGCCTGGCTGGGTCACCATTAAATCTGCAGCCAACCATCGCTATATTGAATTGTTGGAAATTGAAATAGCACGTGCCTCTCGTAAACCAGAAACTTGGATTTTAAAGAGAGCTGGCTTCTAAAACCCCGACCTTGCACAACGCAGTGGTGAACGATGCCCGATTTAATTTTCATGGGGGTAAATATGGCAGGATGAGTTATCGACTGTAGAAATAGTACATTAGACTTTCAATTAAAACAAAATCCGTGTCGACCTTTGGACAAACTGTGATCTTATTTTGACGACTATGTGGCATTGGATGGGAAGGAGAAAGATGAATTGTCTCAGCGGGTCAAGGAGAGAAAAATCAAGCGCGGACAATTCATCCTTCAGGAAAACGACATCTGCAGCCATTATTCGTTCATTGCTGAGGGGTGCTTTAAAATGTATGGGATTGACGAATCGGGCAAGGAACATAACCTTCAACAGGAACTTCAGGGTGATGATCGAAAACAAGTTCAATGAGCTTCAAAACCGCGTGCTCCAGAATATCAGTTCCACGGCGGAAGAACGATACCTTGCCTTTCTGGAACAGTACCCATCCTTATCCAACCGCCTTCCGGGCACACAAATTGCCTCTTATCTCGGCGTTACGCCCGAATTTCTAAGTAAAATAAGAAAGGACATCACATCCAAATAGCGTTTATTCTTACGCTACATTAAGACCATTTCCTAAGATTGTTCATAGGCTGTTGATTCTATTTCAGCCCATCTTTGCATTGTCATTAAACAAAAAGACAATGAAAATAGGAATATTGGGAACCGGGCAAGTTGGGAACTTGATAGGTTCAAGGTTAATTGAAAACGGACATCAGGTAATGATGGGCGGCAGAGAATCTAAAAACGAAAAGGGCCTGGACTTTGTAAAAAGCAATTCACCTGAAAATGCTTCCTACGGGACATTTGCGGAAGCATCTGGTTTCGGGGAAATTATTTTTAATGCCACCAATGGCAGGTTTGCATTGGATGCCTTAAAGCTTGCAAATACAGACTTTGCGGGAAAGGTAATTATTGACGTTGCCAATCCACTGGATTTTTCCACAAAACCGCCAACATTAATTGCAGAATACGCCAACACCAATTCACCTGGCGAAGCTATTCAAAATCATTTCCCTAAAGCAAAGGTTGTAAAGACACTTAATACAATGGGAATGGTGCTTGCGGTGAACCCCAAACAGCTAAATGAGGGAGACCATTCCTTATTTGTTTCCGGAAATGATGAAGATGCAAAGACGAAGATAAAGACGCTGCTGACCGGGTTTGGTTGGAAAAGTGACAACATCATAGACCTGGGCGACATAGCCGCCGCAAGGGCAATGGAATCGTATTTGATTCTTTCGGTAAGGCTGCTCATGACATTGGGGGTTCCGGTGTTTAATATAAAGGTGATTAAGCCGCATTCCTGACAACAAAATAAAAGACAGTCTGTTAACGCGATACAAGTTCAAACATTTATGCTTCATGAAATTTCGGAAGCGCATAGGTGTATGGAGAGCAACAAGGCCGGCGGGAAAATAGTTGTGGTAATTTAATTGAGCAGACTCACATTACTCCTTTAATGATGCAAATCATCAAATTATAAGATGAAGATCATCAAATCATCAGCATCAAATTCCCGCTAAATATGGCGCAGATTTTTTCAATTCATATTATTCGTTGAGTGGATATTAACACCGTTTAGCAGACGCAAAAATTACAGCGTAAGAAATAACTTTGCGGTTGTTAATGGAGGTAAAGTTTTTTACCTGAATGAAAAAGTCAGTGATCATCGTTTTTATTTTCCTGGTGGGCAAACCCTCCTTTGAACAAATTCCCGTTCCATCCATGAACGGCCCTCGCAAGGTCAACGTGAAACCAACGAGAGTTAGA
>DATHFS010000728.1:0-2454 GCA_035317975.1 Cyclobacteriaceae bacterium
GAATGGAATAAGGGAACAATAAAAGTAACAGGAAAAAATGCTGATTCTCCTGCTGCCATTCCGGATAATCAGCCAACCGGTAAACGGCATGGCCAGCAAGGCCCCAATCGAGGAGGAAAGAAGGACCAACCCCACGACGCCGTTATCTATACCAAACTGATCCTGAATTCGCGGCAAGCGCGAAAAATAATTGGCATGCACGAAGCCGTTGAGGAAGAAGATGATCTTGACAGCGAGACGGGAAGGCGACATGGAATGGATATAGATTAGCGGCGAAGATAACAAACCGGGTGCTTTCAACCGACCGAACTTGCTCATCTTGCGGCACTATTTTTACGATAACGATTGAAATCGCACGTTGTCCATACTACGCCTGCCCTAAGAATCAATTACCCTTTAACGATCTCATTCAGACTTCCTTCAGAATTCATTCTTAGTTTGGCGGTTCCTTATGAATACGGTTCCGGCGAACAATAGCAGCAGAACGTTGTCTCATTCCATCCCGATAGCTCCCGATAGCTATCGGGACGGGATCGGGACAATTCCGGGGTATCGACTAGATTTGTTGGAGAAAATGGAAAGCAATAAAATTGCAATACATAATCAGGTAGTTTTTTTAATAATCGATTAATCGCGCTATGAAATTTCTGACAACATTGTGGTTGGCTTTTGCTGCGCCCGTATCGATGAATTTCCTATACGGCCAGGATCTTGCGGATTACATAGAGAAGGCCAAATTGAATAGTCCGTTGATCCAGGATAATAAAAACCAAAGTGAGGCGGCCCACCTGGAAGCGGATCGATTAAAAGCCTTCTATACAAAGTCTCAGGTTTCCCTCACTGCCATGTATTCGTTTGATCCGATTGTTTCGAGGGACAATGGGCAATCGAAACTGGATTTAAACCCGGCAGGATCGGCCGAAAATTATTCCGGATACGACCTGGCTGCCAGCAATGGAGGTATTTATCAGGGCCTATTGAACATTTACCAGCCGGTGTTCAATGGAGTTCGATACCAAACGGCAGCCGAACAAGTCCTGGTGGGAGCCCAAATCAATCAAAACAATATTCAACTTGCAGCCCACGACCTGGAAAAATTCATAACCGATCAATACATCCTTTGCCTTCAGGATTACAGGCAAAGCGATTATCTTGAAAACCTGGTCAGAATAATCAATGAACAGAAGAGTATGGTCTTCAAGCTGGTGGAAAACGGCATTGCAAAACAATCCGATCTCTCGTTACTTACCATTGAACAAAAAACACAGCAAACGGCACTGAATACATTTCGGGCCACCTATCGCAGAGACTTGATGGACCTGCGTGTTCTTTGTGGCATTTCCGACACGGCATTTCAGGTATTAAATGATATTGACCTTCCCCTCCAGGAGGATATTGTGAGATCACGATTCACGGAACGATACCGGCTGGACAGCCTGAACCTGGTCGCTACTCAAAAAATGTTTGAATTAAAATACAAACCTACTGTCAGCCTGTTTGCCAATACGGGACTGAATGCAGTTTACGCCCCCACTATTCCGAACAGACTGGGAATCGGGGCAGGTATTAATTTTACGATGAACCTGACCGATGGCAGGCAACGCGGTATTACGCAGCAGAGAACGGCCGTATTAATGCGGACAACAAAATTATATCAGGATTTTTTTTACAATCAGAATAGTGTCCGGAAAAACAGGATTCTGACCGAATTGAAATCAATTGGAGAGCGCATTGCCCTTACAGAGGATCAACTGAAAGAATACCAGAAACTGCTGGAATTGTACAAACAAGAACTAAGCCGGGGTCAAATATCGGTGATCAACTATATCACTACGCTAAAGACCATGGCGATCACGCAGCGTGATTTTGTAATTCTAAAAACAAACAAGGAGTTATTGGTCAATCTTTATAATTATTGGAATTGGTAAAAAATATGCACACTACGCTAAGGATTATTGTTCTATTCGCATTTGCCCTATGCTCTTGTAGCAGAACTTCTTCAGAGGAAGATGCACCGGTAAAGGCGAAAGTTCCTGTTGAGGTGACGGGCCTGACCAGGGGAATTGTAAAAGATGAACTCACCCTGTTTGCCAATACGCTGTATCTGAAGCGAAATGTAGTGACGTCACCTATCCCGGCCTTCATTACGCAGGTATTCGTCAAACTCGGAGACCCCGTCCGGCAGGGTCAGGTACTGTATTTGTTGGAAACAAAAGAGCGCCGGGCATTGGGATCTCAGGCTGTTGTTCCTGACTCCTCCGCTCTTTCTTTCGGAAAAATTACCATCAAAGCTCCTGCCTCCGGGATCATCAGCACATTGGACAAACAGCAAATCGGAGATTATGTGCTCGAAGGCGGCCAGCTCTGCACGATTGCCGAAAGCAATGCACTTGCTTTTGCTGTAAACGTACCATTTGAATTCACCCCGTTCGCCAGGGCAGAAATGAAATGCAC
>DATHFS010000729.1:0-4203 GCA_035317975.1 Cyclobacteriaceae bacterium
TGGGTCGATGATGAAGCGGAAGCGGTTCAAATGTATCAGCGGCTGGCTGAAGCAGCCTCGCAATACCAGGTAGGCAAGGCCGGTCTTTGGAGGCCGCCGGATCTGCAACTGGCCTTGAACTGGCAGGCCAAACACAAGCCCACGCTTGTTTGGGGACAGCGCTATCATCCCGCCTTTGAGCGGACGATGATCTTCCTTGAATACTCCAAGAAAGAGTTCGAGACCGAACAGCGGATCAAAGAGCTGGAAGCAAAACGAAGGTTGCAACGCGCCCGCGTAGTGGCAGCCGTGTTGGGTACCTTCCTGGTGGTCGCGCTGATTGCTTTTGTCTATGCGTTGATCCAGCAGACCGAAGCAAAGCGGCAGGAAAAACTCGCAAAAGACAATGAAGCCAAGGCCGTCGTTCAAACGCAACTTGCGGTAGCAGCAAAGGCTGATGCAGAGAAGCAAAGGGACATTGCCAAGGAGCAAACAAAAATAGCGGAAGAAGCGACACATCAGGCTGAACTTAACCTGGACGAGGCCAATCGGCAAAAAGCCATTGCTGAACAGCAAACTGCGCTCGCGGTGAAGAATGAGATCCTCGCGAAAACGAATGAGCAAAAAGCGACGGAAAATGCAGCCGCAGCGCGAAAGGCTGAGAAAATTGCCAAGGATGAAGAAGCAAAGGCTCAGCGGGAAAAGATCCTGGCCTATGCCAAAGCCATGGCCATCAAGTCAAAAGAGCTGAGTGATCCTGCGCTCGAGGCCCTTCTGGCCCAGCAAGCGTACAATTTTAACACCAAGTACAAAGGCTATGAGTTCAACAACGACGTGTACAATGGATTATTTTCGGCCCTTAAGAAATTCGATGTTCCGCTCACACGCAGTTTGGAAGGCCATACCAATGCGGCCCGTAGTTTGGTCACGAACCTGGCCAGCAACAGCATTTTTTCCGGAGGCAGCGACGGTAAAGTAATTCGCTGGACGTTGCAGAATGGAGCCTGGACGGGAGTACCGCTGGTTGGCGAACGCGGTGACTACCAGGTGTACTCGATGGACGTCAGTCCGGACGGAGCCTATTTAGCGGTTGGAGGTCTGTACGCTGCGGACCGGGATGCCAACTATGCTGAGCTTTATGATTTAAAGAACCCGGGGCCAGCCAAAAAGATCATGGGCTACAAATCCGACATTGAGAATATTAAATTTACTCCGGACGGCAAGGGCTTTTATGCGCGTTGCAACTCGGGCAAGAGCATTATGTATTCGGATTTGATGACGGCTCGGGAGGTGATTAGTCCAAAAGAAAAGATTACCTCGATCGACCTTAGCCCGGACGGTAAGAAATTGGCTGGGGCGGGGACCGATGGAAACTTATACATCTGGGATACCCGGAACAACTATGCGCCTACGGCCTATAACATTCTTAAAGGGAACGACATTCTTGCCGTTGCGTTTACGCCGGATAGCCGGGATGTCATCATTGGGGATGAAAACGGAGAAGTCAGGATTATCTCCAACGGAATCGCCAGGAGAACATTGTCCGGCCACACCTCACAGATTGAGCAAATCAAGTTCAGTCATTCCGGCAAGTTCATGGCCACAGCGAGCAAGGACAAAACGATCCGCTTGTGGAACTATGGGTCTTTGAAAGAGCAGCCCCAGGTGATGCTGGACCACGATTGGGTCTGGAGCATGGCATTTACACCGGATGACAATCAATTAATGGCAGGGATCCACAGCGTTCGTGAAAATGTGAAAGACAAAGATTTCACTATTCATTCCTGGCCCACCAAGCTTTCTGCAATGGCATCCGAGCTCTGCGGCAAGTTGACGAAGAATATGACCAAAGATGACTGGGATTCCTACGTAGCGGAAGACTTGCCATATGAATCCACCTGTCCCAATTTACCTGCCAACAATGTACCCACAAACAACAAATAGCCTATGAAGAAATTTTTATCACTAGGTTGTATTTTATTTGTGTTTGCGAGTGCCTCGGGCCAGGCACCCAATTGTTCACAGACGCTTCGGCTGGCGACTTCCACCTATGAGCAAGGACGTCTTCATGAGCTGCCTGGTTTGCTGGATGGCTGCATAAAGTCAGGTTTCAACCAGGAGCAAAAAGTGCAAGCTTATAAACTACTCACCTTGGCTTATATCTACCTTGAGGAACCTGAAAAGGCAGATGCATCCATGTTGTTGTTGCTTGAAACCAATACTGAATTTCAAATTAATGAGGCCATCGATCCGGCTGAATTCATCGCCTTGTACAAGACGTTCAGAACAACGCCCGTATACAGGATTGGCGGAAAAGGGGGTGCCACCATAGCCCAGCCTAACGTAGCAAGTTCTGACAATGCGAATGACGGAAGCAGCAACTACAAGTACAAGTTTGGTCTTTCAGTGGGGTTTTCAGCAGAGATTCCAGTGCGTATCCTCAAAGCAAAGAACCTGACTTTGAATCCTGAACTTTACTTTCAAATCACTTCATTTAATTATACCAATCAAGACACTATCCATACTGCTTTTGGTCCACGAACGCAGAATTGGATTTCTTTGCCGATCTCGCTTCAATATAAATTTGGCCAGAGCAAAATCAACCCCTATGTAGCATTGGGCGTGGAAACGAGCTATCTCGTATCATCGAAAAGCACAGGACAGTCCACGATCAAAAAAAATGCCGGGGGAGAACAAAAAAGCTTCGATGTCACTTCGGCTCTAAACCGCCTCAATTTCTTTGGAATTGCCTCGGTAGGCGCGAAATATAAAATCGGAAGAGGGATGGTCGTGGCTGAACTGCGTTACCATTATGGCCTTCGCAACATAACCCGGGTGGATGGCACGTATGCAAATCCCTATTTGACCTGGGACTATCACACAGCCGATGCCATCTACAAATTGAATTACATGTCGCTGACGATGGGTTACCTCATCAACATTTACAATCCTAAAAAGTTGAGCATCAAAAAATAAATTTTTCATGAAAGTCCTATTCCCCTTTTTCATTTTGATGTGTATCTCGGTCGTTTCCTGTAAAAAGTTTGAGGATGCCACTCCCACTTCAAGAACTTCCCTGATTCATTTCTATGGTGGGACACTCAATTACGAAGGAGTAAAGGCCGAACTGGATGCTGATGGAGGATTCATCATCATTGGAAATATCCACAAAAATGATTTCATGTCAGACCTGGTAGTTATTAAAACCAATTCCCAGGGACAAATGCTTTGGCAAAAAATCATCCCCGGTAGTTCGGCAAGCGACATAAAAGTAGTTTCGGATGGTTACTTGATCGCCGGAGACAGCATTGATTATCAACCCAATCCTGCCAGGATCAGCGAACTTGTCAATACAAAGACACGACTCATAAAGATGGACTTCAATCAAACCATCACACATGATTTGAATAAAGACTCCACCGTCAACGTGGGCACAGCGGGAGCCCCCGTAATCTCCAGTGTTGATTTTCATGGAAGCGCCATCACATTTGACAATTCCGGTGAAATTGTCCTTTTAGGATCTTATAAATCACCGGAAACGGGAAGCTTGACGAAGTCTTATCTTATGGGAATTAACCCTGCCACCTTCTCTATAAACTGGGTACAAACGCAAGAATTTTTAAAAACCCGGGATTATGTGAATAGTCGCGCACTTCATTTATCGTCGACAAATAACCTCATGTGGGCAACTACCGCCTTGCAGTCTAGCCTGTCCTTAACGACAGGCTGGTTGAGTATCGTTTATACCGGGATCGGAATGAATACTACCTTCAAAAACAACAGCAAATACGGAGAGAACGCTACCGATCACTACTTTACAGGATCCGACATGCAGAAGTCAGGGATCGGATTTGGTGTAGTGGGTACGTATGCCCGGGTGGATAACACGGGCTCCAATATGTATTTCATCAGGGTTAATGACATGGGGAATATCGAGGGCAACGCAAAATATTTTGATGGCCTTAATCCGGCCGATAGTACCGTATCAGAAACGGAAGATTCAGGAAATGCGATTACCGGAACCCAGGAGGGAAGTTTTGTCATGGGTGGTTCGATGCTCTCGACTCCAGACAAAGGGAACGGCGGAAAAGATATTGTATTGATTAAAGTAGATGCGTTCGGGGAATTTTTATGGAGCCGGCTTATCGGAGGGAGCGGGGATGAGGTGGTGAGTTCCATCCGTGAAACCAGCGACGGCGGATTGTTGGTTTGCGGAACGAATAC
>DATHFS010000730.1:0-2505 GCA_035317975.1 Cyclobacteriaceae bacterium
AATGAGTTTAGGTTTATCCTGCAAAATCTCAGGATCAACACATTAACACCTTTCGCTACCACACACTCAACACCTTGGTACCGACCACTTCAACACTTCAACACTTCAACTAAGGACTCAGGATTAAGCTCAGATTATTGAAGCTGGTGGTAATGCTCGCGAACGGATCGGCAGGCATATCGTGCTCTACAAAAAAGTGTTTCATACCAGCCACCTTCGCTTTGGCAAAAATCCGTTTGAAATCAATGGATCCATTTCCTACCGGTTCAATTGTCGTAAGGTCTTTGCTAATATCCTTTACATGCCACAATGGGAACCGGCCGGGATGTTGAGTAAATAATTCCACCGGATCAACACCGGCCTTGGTAGCCCATGCCAGGTCCAGTTCCATCTTAAGGGTTTCCGGGGAAGTCTGGGAAAGCAGAAGGTGATACGGAATAAGATCTTCTACCTCCTGAAATTCCATATCGTGATTATGATAGGCTAATGTGATTCCGGCTTTTTGACAAGCCTCCCCTGTTTTGTTCAGCACTTCAATCGAGCTCCTTACTTCATCCAGCGTGCCCATGGGCGAATTGGCGCATACGAGGTAGGGAATGCCACCCTCCGCCGCTTCGTCTACCAATTCCTGGTGATTCTCCTTCAAGTTCCGCATCGGCGGAATTGTTATTGGCTTGCCGTCAGGCCCGGTGGGAAGCTTAGCCCCGGCAGGAAGTTTAAAAGGCGCCCCCAACACATGATGCGATTTCCACGATAGTCCACTCTCTTTCAGGGTCTTTCTGAATTCCCTTGGTTTCATGCCATAATAACCGCCCTTCTTGCTGAACGCAGATTCAATTTCCTTGTATCCGATCGCTGCTACTTTCTTCAATGTACCCCGCACATCGTCATCGATCACGTTGAACAGGGTATACAATTGCAACCCCATCGGATGTATTGACGTTCCGTTTAAAAATGCATTTGAAGTTTCCGGCAAAAGGAGTCCTGCCAGAGCCAACGTCCCAGAATTTCTCAGGAAATCCCTTCGTCCAAGCATACCCGTTCGTTTTAAGCGATCATGATCGCCACGCGCTTCATCGTCTCATCATGTCCTTGCCCATGGTGAATATTGGCCATGATGGTATCGACCAATTCTTTCACCCCTTCCCGGTGATAGCCAAATTTGACAGCGAAAAGATTACAGAGTTTGACTTCCTCCTCGTGGATGGCCTTATCGATGGTCATCATGTGAACCAGGTCATACAATTGGTGGAATTTTTCCTGCCTGTCGCCCGGCACTTCAAACTTGATTTTTGTGGGGTTTTTTCGGATTTCACCTAACTGACCTTCCGAAATCCCGTTCCTCCTGGCAATGGATTTAAGCAGATCATACTCCACCTCGTCAAAATTGCCGTCCACAGCTGCAATTTCAATCAGGTTTTTCATATGACTGCGGGCAGAGCCTTTTCCCTGCTGAAAAAGGCTGAGAATTTCATGAAAATTCATAGTGTGTGGGTTAGGGGATTGAATTTTACCACTTCGACTTCCATTCAATATACAAACTTGAAGAATCTGTCAATACGAAATAGAACAATAAAATAATGCTCATTTCCCAATCCTTCCCATTCTCAAAAACAAGGGGAATTTCACAGTTTGTATTTCCTCCTTCCATACAGGCCTGATTTCTTCAATAAACGATTCCACGGGATCAACGCCTTTCTCTGTTTTGTATTTCTGAACCGATGACCAGGTAGAGAGATATCCTTGCAACTCATCGAGAGTCCAACGAAAGGAAAATGGGAACCCCGGAGATTCAATTTCATCAAATGGAAAAGACAAGGTTCGATAGTGTTCGTCGATGAGCCGGCGCTCTTTGTCCCAGTACGGACCAACTATGGCAGTATAGAAATGGTCTAACCGGGAATCTATTTCCGGAACAATACGGAGCAATCCATATCCCCAAACAGCCAGGAAGGCATTGGGTTTTGCTACCCGTCTCACTTCGGCATAAAATGAATCGACGTTAAACCAATGAATGGCCTGTGCCACCGTGATCAGATCAAACGTTTTGGCCGGAAAATCGGTCTCTTCCGCTGCCAATGAATAAGAAATGTTGTTCGCAGGGTATGCATTCTTAAGCTGTTGTGCGCTGATATCTGTAGCTTTTACCCAGGTAAATTTTTTCGCTAAATCACGCGCAACCTGCCCGTTTCCGGTCCCGGCATCCCAGGCTGTGTCAAAATGATTCAGGCGGCTGAAAATGAAATCGTACAGTTCACGCGGGTACGTCGGACGAAAATCGGCATACTGCACGGCATAGGATGAAAACCGATCCTTCATTTTGGGTCTTGCTTTTTCCAACCTGGACCGCGGACACACCGGCCTGGCAGGGTCCCGAGATGTTCACCGTTTTCCAGCACCATGGTGCCGTTGACAAAAACGTGAACCATTCCCGTTGCATATTGGTGCGGTTCTTCAAAAGTTGCGTGATCCACAATTGTCAAGGGGTCAAATACAACGATATCG
>DATHFS010000731.1:0-7191 GCA_035317975.1 Cyclobacteriaceae bacterium
ACTCCAAGAGAGGCTGTGTCCGCTACGAGGTTTACCTGGTCGTAATTGATTTGTGTCGGGCCGGGGGTGTTGTCTTTTGTCGTGCACCCTATTATCAACATAAAAATGCTGATCAAAATAGATACGGTTCCTTTTGAAGGCGTGGTGGTGATTTTGGTGTCTGTCATTGTCATAATAGGTCGTTTGCTTAATTCATGATGCAAAGTCCTGTTAACTTGTCACGAAGAGATCACGGGAGAGTAACGTTTTTACCCATTTTATATAGAAAAAATCAAGCCCGCCGACTATCTTTGGTACACGTCACTGAAGGGATATGAAATTTCTAAACGCCCTGATCATTTCTCGCTTATCCGGCTTTGCGGTTTTTGCTCAAAACCCAAAAAGACTTCGCCGGGAGGATTCTAATTCTGAATTCCAATTCTATCGTTCACCTTAAACTAAAACATTATGGCCAGTAACAAAGGAGTAGCCTACATTAAACCCGGTGTAGTAGAAGTGCAAAGCATCGATTTTCCAAAGCTTGCCCTCGGAGACCGGAAATGCAATCACGGTGTTATTTTAAAAGTGGTAACCACGAATATTTGTGGCAGCGACCAGCATATGGTGCGGGGGAGAACTACGGCCCCGTCAGGTCTTGTATTGGGACATGAAATCACCGGTGAAGTTATTGAGGCTGGCCGGGATGTAGAATTCATTAAAGTGGGTGATCTCGTTTCAGTGCCTTTTAACATTGCCTGCGGCAGATGCCGCAATTGTAAGGAAGGCAGAACGGGTATTTGCCTTTCTGTTAATCCTGCCAGGCCGGGTGCAGCTTACGGTTATGTGGACATGGGTGGCTGGGTAGGAGGCCAGGCACAATATGTGATGGTGCCCTATGCTGATTTTAATCTCCTGAAGTTTCCCGACCGGGATCAGGCTATGGAAAAAATAAAAGACCTGACCCTGTTGTCGGATATTTTTCCTACCGGTTATCATGGTGCCGTTACGGCCGGCGTTGGTCCGGGTTCCGTTGTGTATGTTGCCGGTGCAGGACCGGTAGGATTAGCCTGTGCTGCTGCGTGCCAGTTATTAGGCGCAGCATGTGTCATAGTGGGCGACATGATCCCGGAGAGATTAGCGCAAGCGCGCAGCTTTGGTTGTGAAACCATTGACCTGCGAAAGGATGTACCGATTACCGAGCAGATTGCTGCCATTGTCGGTGTCCCGGAAGTAGATGCAGCCGTGGATTGTGTGGGATTTGAGGCCCACGGCCATGGACATGACAGCGGACATGAACATCCGGCGACCGTGTTAAACTCCGCTATGGAACTTACCCGCGCCGGAGGTGCCATCGGTATTCCGGGCCTTTATGTAACCGATGATCCGGGAGCGCAGGATGCAAAAGCAAAAATCGGGATGCTTAGTATCCGCATTGGACTGGGGTGGGCCAAATCACATGCGTTCTTTACGGGACAGTGTCCGGTCATGAAGTACCACCGTCAATTGATGCAAGCGATTCTTTACGATAAGATACAGATCGCAAAAGCAGTGAATGTACAGGTCATCCGCCTGGAAGATGCGCCAAAAGGGTATAAGGATTTTGATAAAGGTGCTGCTAAAAAGTTTGTGCTGGATCCTCATGCGATGGTGCCGGCTTAGTTCCTGGTTCTTAGTTCTCGGTGGTTTTGAGGAGCTTTTTTGAAATTCCTTCTGTAATTGAAGGAAGTCGGGCTAATTGGTGCGGCATATTAACTCCGCCTTTCAAGGTGGAGTTAATCAACTTCCTACCCTCTCTTTCAAAATGTTAACTAACTAAACTAAATAAATTCGACCTATTTTTTCATTCGCTCAATAATGTAAAGCACTTCGTTTACCCATTGAGGCACGTGAACCTCTTTGGTTGCCAGAATACCATTGCTTATTTCAGCGATTTTTATCGCAGTCTCCCCGGAGTTATCAATAAGGTAGGCTTTGCTAAATAAATGAAGGCTCCCCTTTAGGTAGGTTAGTCCCATCTTAAAACGATGTTCAATGATTGGAACGGGTATATCGTGACCTCCCTCTGCCACTCGCTTTTGCACTCTGCCGATGTTTATGCCAACATGTGATGTGCACAAGAAAAAAAGTACTACTTCGTATCCCTTCTTTATTATGGCTTTTATCCAATCGTAATCGTTTTGCGTGGCCAGATTACTTTCGATCATGAAATCCCGCATGGCAGTAAGGTGCCCCCCTATCTCAATGCGAGCTATCTCGTCCGCCTTTACAAAGTTTTCCTCGGTATAGCCTCCCTTAAGTGAGCGTGTAATAAGATCGACGTTGACAAACGGTAAAGTAGATTCTATAAATCCTTCAGCAATCGCTGTTTCATAGTAAGAGGTCTTACCCGTACCATTCGGCCCAGCTAAAATGTATAAAGAGGGCATTTACTCCACAGCGGAGAGGCCATTCCTTTTGATCTGTATCGAGGAGTCTTTGGGGTTTTCTTCGACAAGATGACCGTTTTTGAAATAAATAATATTGCTTCCCGCATTTAACGCCTTCAAACGGACGTGCTTACGGAAGGCGATCGCCATTTTCTTGAAATTGATATTTACAGCCTCGGTTTTCATTGTACAATTATAACCAATTTTACCCTAAAATAGTGCGAATCGCGTGTTGCAAGCAGCCGTTAATCCAGGAGAAATTTTCCTGACAACTACGCGCCTCGAAGAGTAGGGTTAATCAAATTCTGGCTGGGAGAACCAACAAAACTGTTTGAATAGGTTTTTCACAGAGGTACAACAAAAAAGAATAACACATACCCGTCCGGTACTTGTCCGCAAGTGAACACCCCCTCACCCTGCGATTGCTCTTTTGATCCATTTGGTCATACTTAAAATCTGGCACAATTATTATTCCTACATTTAGGAAATAAATATTCGCCATGAAAAAGTATCAATTGGGTGAATTTGAAGAAATCGTCATCCTCACCATAGGCGTATTGTATAAGGAAGCCTATGGCGTATCCATTAAAAAAGAGATCGAATCGAGGCTTTCCCGCAACGTCAGCATGGGCGCCCTTCACACCGCGCTGGTCAGGCTAGAGGATAAAGGGTATATAAAGTCCTTTGATGGAGAGGCGACCGAGGAAAGGGCTGGCCGGCCCAGAAAATATTTTCAAATCACCGCCCTTGGAAAAAAGGCGATGGAATACACAAAAGGTACGCGGGATCAACTCTGGCGTGCGATCCCAAAAATGGCACTGGATGTAAAAATAGTAAGCTGTTGAACCAAAAACGGAGTCCCCCAAAATTGTTCTTACACTTCTTTAGATGGTACTCCCATCCGAAGTTGCGCGACCATATTGAAGGAGACCTGATGGAGGTATATAACGAACGGCTTAGCGAATCGGGGAAGAAAAAAGCGGATATAAAATTTGTCATCGATGTGCTTTTGCTCTTCCGGCCAGGTATAATCAGGCCAACAGAAGGATATAAAAATCTAAATCACTATGGTATGATCAAAAGTTATTTTAAAATCGGCTGGAGAAATTTGCTGAGCCACAAAGGCTTCTCTTTCATTACTATTTTCGGATTAGCGGTCGGCATGACAGCCTGTGCGTTGATCATGCTTTATGTCGTGGATGAGATGAGTTATGATAAACACCATAAGGATGGAAACAACGTGTTTCGAATTGGCCTGCAAGCGAAGAGTAACCGGGGTGTGGCCGTCTCCGCTCCCATTGCGGAAGGTTTGAAAAAAGATTTTCCTGAAGTGCAGCAGGCTACCCGACTGTTGCGATTCCCCGGCGTTGATAAAATGTTTTTAAAAGACGAGAAAAGTCAAAAGCGGTTCTTTGAAATAAATGGATTTTACGTTGATTCTACCTTCTTCCAGGTTTTTACCTACGATCTCAAATTTGGGGATATCGCCACAGCCCTGAATGGACCAAACACCATTGTTCTTTCTGAACAGGTTGCTGATAAATTCTTTGGAAACCAAAATCCGGTAGACCAGGTGTTGAAAGTAACGCTTCCTTTCGGTGATTTTAATTACACCGTAAAAGGGGTATTCAGAAATGTCAACAAGTCCCATATACCGGCTAATTTTTTCCTTTCCATGAACAACGACGATGTAGGGGCATGGGTTAAAAACCAAACGAACTGGGCTAACAACAACATCTTTCACACGTATGTGAAACTGAAACCAGGGGCGGATTCAAACCATTTTGAAGGTAAGCTCAATGATTTTTTGAACAGAAATGGGGGCGCAGATTTAAAAGCAGCCGGAGTCCCTAAAACCCTTTTTACTCAGCCGCTTGAGGATATTTACTTGCATTCCAATTACGAATATGAAGTTGCGCCCAACGGAAACATAAAGTATCTCTACATTTTCACTTCCATTGCCGCATTCATACTCCTCATTGCCTGCATCAACTTTATGAATTTAAGCACCGCGCGCAGCGAACGAAGAGCAAAAGAAGTAGGGTTAAGAAAAGTAATTGGTGCCGCCAGGGGCAGTTTGATCACGCAGTTTTTAACCGAATCCATGTTAATGAGCGGATTGGCCCTGTTGTTTGCGATTTTGCTCATTCAACTTTCCATCCCCGTTTTTAATGACCTTACCAAAAAACAATTATCACTTTTGCAATTGCCCAATGTGTATGGTTGGTTGATTGCCTTGACTCTTATAACGGGGTTTCTGGCCGGCCTCTACCCGGCTTTCTATCTTTCCTCTTTCAAGCCTGTAGAGGTGCTGAAGGGAAAACTGATGAATATGATTTCAGCCGTGACCATCAGAAGGGGACTGGTCATTTTTCAGTTTACCATTTCCATTATACTGATCTTCGCCGCCACGTTGATCAGCAATCAAATGTCATTCCTCCGCTCTCAAAACTTAGGGTTTACCAAAACCCAAAAGATCATCCTCCCCATTCAAACAAGTGAATCGAATAAACATGCCGGTACATTGAAAACCGAATTGTTGACCAATTCGATGGTGATCTCCGCTGCCCATGCATCCACCTACCCCGGCATCGAAAATGTTCAAGACATGCTTTTTTATGCCGAAGGCAAAACCGTCAATGAAACCGTAGATATCATCTCAACCCATGTCGGGGAAGACTATATCGAAACACTGGGGATCGAACTTCTGCAAGGCAGAGGGTTTTCCAACGCGTTTACAAACGATACGAGCGCATTGGTGTTGAATGAGGCGGCCGTAAAAGAGTTAGGGTATTCCGTAACGGATGCAGTCGGCAGGAGTATTTATTTTGATTGGCAGGGTAAAACATTTCCCATGAATATTATCGGCGTGGTGAAAGACTATCATTTCCAAAGCCTGCATCAAAAAATCAAGCCGATGGCATTGTCCATCTCACCCATCTTTTCATCTCCCAATAGTTACCTCATTATCAATGTAAAAACGGACGACTATGCCAATTTGCTTGTGCGGTTCGAAAAAATATGGAGCAAAATTAACCCCGAATCTCCTTTCGCCTATTCTTTCCTGGATGACGATTTTCAGAAGAACTATGAAAAGGAAGGTCGCACGTTGTCACTCATACGGTATTTCACCGCTATTGCCATTGTTATTGCCGGTCTGGGACTGTTTGGATTAACCCGTTTTTCGGCTGAACAGCGTGTTAAAGAAATAGGCGTTCGAAAGGTTTTAGGTGCCAGTGTAACACAGGTTGTAGCGTTGCTGTCAAAGGATTTCATAAAACTCGTCATCCTTTCAATAATCATAGCCTCGCCTATTGGATATTACCTGGTGAACAAATGGCTTCAGGAATTTGCCTATCACATTGATATCAGCGCCTGGGTATTTGCTGCTGTTGGCGTGGCTGCCATACTGATGGCTTTGCTTACCGTGAGTTTTCAGGCCATTACGTCTGCCATGGCAAATCCGGTTACCAGTTTAAGATCAGAATGATTGGATTTATGATGAGGTAGGGTTGCAAGCGGCGCTGGTTCCAATCTCTGTGCTCTTTATGCCCTTCTTTGTGGACTTCGTGACCTGTATTCGACCCAAACCTGACAAAGTGGTGGGGCTAACAGCGTAACGCATTTTTTCAGTATTTTAGCCATAGGACAGAGGCTTGCCCCGATCCGGATCGGGGGCTCCCGTAAATCAATTCCCGACTTGGCAAATACAAAAGCAATACCTTTTGAAAGCATAGAACAAAGGCTTGTGGCCATGGGCTATGAATGGCATTCTTCGGAATACTTTATATCACCGCCCGAAGCGTTTCATACCGATCCGGTGCGGACACCCTTTCGGCCCAATTTTTATGGGCTTTGTCTTTGCGTTGAGGGATGGCTGGATATAAAAATAAACGATGAACTCCTGGCGGTTCACCCCTATTGTTTTTTTGCTATCAGTCCCCATAACATTATTCAGGTAGGCGAACAAAGTTCCGATTGCAAAGGAATGTTTTTGTTGTTTACAAAAGATTTTCTGTTAAAGAACATTATTGATGTTCATCAATTGGAATCCTTCCTTTTCTTTTCAAGCCATACAAAGGCCTACCTCCAACTTGATAAAAACGACGCCGAGCCCTTATTGCAACTTTACGACATCCTCAAAACCAAAAGGGATCATGTCCATTCTCCCCATCACCTGGAAATCATACGAAGCCTTTTTTTTACCTTTCTCTATGAAGCAGCCGCGATCTACCAAAAAGAAAGTTCGGTTACGCAGCCCAGGTTTACAAGGGATCAGGAATTGAGTTTAAAGTTCGAGCGACTTTTGGCGCAGCATGACCTGGCGCAGCACAACCTTAAATTTTATGCAGATTCCCTGTTCATTACACCCAAATACTTAATTCATGCCATTAAAAATGCTTCCGGCAAAACCCCCGGTAAATTGATTGACGAGGCCATCGTGGCGGAAGCTAAACTCCTTTTAAAAGACCTGCGTCGTACGATTGCTGCCGTTGCAGAAGAGTTGCATTTCAGCGACCAGGCCTCGTTCAGCAGATTTTTCAAGAAGCATACTGGTCTTACTCCCGCATCGTTTCGGACCGGGGACTGACTAAAAAGTACTAAGTAAACAAATTGTCCAAATATTCTTTTGATCTCTGCGCCCACTTTGCGCCTCCGCGCCTCCTATGTTTACAAAGCTAATTAAAATGGCGTTTGGATAAGAGGGTAAAGTACCAATAGATTTGATTTTGAAAGTGAAAAAGGGTGAGAGCGATGCGCGCCTAAACAGCTCCAGAAGCATGTT
>DATHFS010000732.1:0-3410 GCA_035317975.1 Cyclobacteriaceae bacterium
CGGGATATCCCGCGGCAACCGGATCCTTGAACTCAGTCCCCTCTACAATGCAACCATCCGAAGCACAACCGGCATCCAACTCGCCGGTCTCGCCAACGTGGTTGGGGCCAACGCCTTGATCAACCTGACGGCAGCGGAAGAAAGTGCGATCCTGCACGAAGAATACGAGTCCAACGACAAGGGAATTCAAATCGCTGGTTTACTGAATTATGTCCGTAACAACGCTTCGGGAATCCAGTTTGCCGGCGGACTCAATGTAGTGGGGGTTGATTTTAAAGGAGTTCAATTATCCGGAATCGGTAACAGCGCCGGTGGCTTTGCTCAGGGTCTACAATTGGCCGGCCTGTACAACATCGGAAAAGAATCCATGGCCGGCATGCAAATCACCACCCTCTTCAATTACACCGACGGCCAACTCGCGGGAACACAAATCAGCCTGATCAATAAGGCCAGGATCATCACTGGAAAAAAATCAACACCTCCCACCCCGGCGCGGGGACTGCAAATCGGATTGATCAACTTCTGCAGGGCCACAGACGGCGTACAAATAGGGCTGATCAATTTTGGAGGAGATGCCCGCGGCAAACAAGTAGGCCTTGTTAATTTCTTCAGCAAAGAAATGCCACATGAAAGAGTGAGAAATGGCACTCCCATCGGCTTGTTGAACTACGGTTCAAAAGGTTCCTATATCCGCGTCTATTATAGTGAACTATTTGCGACGAACATCGAGTACTCCACCGGCAACTGCCTCAACTGCTCGAGGGTATTTGACTCTGAAATGCCGTTCGACGACCGCAAACAGATCTTCAACCAGAATGCATTGATCCTGGGATACGATCCGTTTCAACGGACGTGGGGATTCGGCTATGGTTTCCAAAAAGTGCTCTTCAACAAAGTCACGATGGAAGGCTCGCCGCTCAACAGAACGCGGGTAATCACCTATGGAATAAAATTCTCGCACCTCAATAAAGACCTGACGCTGGACCGGTCGTTCAACCTCGTAAGCAAGCTCAACCTGGACTATGGCAAAAGACGCGGCCCCCTCTACATTTATGGAGGGATATCGATGAACTATTTCCTTCACGAAGGAAAAGATAGTGTCGCGGATTACAAGATCAGGAGTGTTACCGTTGCCTCGGATGGATTGTTTGGCTTTAACGCCGATTTTTGGCCGGGATATCAAGTCGGTCTTCATTTTTGATCCCGATCGCTATCGGGACGATCCAGATGATACAAATCGCAGCCATCGTTTGCATTCTTACTTTGCTCACCTCGGAAGTCTATAGTCAACCTAAGAAGAGCCAGGAACCTCAAAAAAAGATCCAGGAATATAAAAGCAATTTTCAGTTTTCCCTTTTTCCCGGAATCAGTACCAATGGCATTCAAAGCGGTACATTCTACAATAAATACTCCTTCAACCTATTCGGTGGACTGTCGAGGGGCAACAGGATCCTTGAGATCAGTCCATTTTCAAATGCTGCGATCAGAAGCACGAGCGGAATTCAGCTCAGTGGTCTGGCCAACATTGTGGGGGCGAACGCATTCCTCAATACTACTGTGTCGGGCGAATTCGAACTCCGCCACCAGGACTATGAATCCAACGACAAGGGGATTCAATTCGCAGGGCTCCTGAACTATGTTCGGAATCATTCTTCCGGAATTCAACTCGCAGGGGTGTTGAATGTCGTGGGGCAGAACGTCAGCGGGGTTCAACTATCCGGAGTAGGTAACAGCGCAGGATGGGCTGCTGTGGGATTACAGGTGGCCGGCCTTTACAACATTGCCAAGCGATCCATGGCCGGCGTCCAGCTCAGCAGCCTCTTCAATTACACCGATGGGCAACTTTCCGGAACACAAATCGGGCTGATCAACAAGGCCAGGAGGATCGCCGGAAGAAACTCGGCGCCCCCAACCCGTGCGCGCGGCTTGCAAATCGGACTGTTGAATTTCAGCAAAGAGATGAAGGGTACACAAGTGGGGTTGATCAATTTTGGAGGGTATGCCCGGGGAAAACAAATTGGCCTGATCAATTTTTTTGGTGTTGGTCCCCCGCACGAGAATGCGAATTACGGAACACCCGTTGGCATATGGAACTTTCGTTCGAGCCATTCTTACCTTCGGTTTTATTCAAATGAATTATTCTCCCTGAATCTCGACCGCACGACAGGCAACTGCCTCAACTGCTCCGGCACACTAACAGACCTGCCCTTGTTCGACGACAATAAAATACTTAATCAGAACCCTCTCGTCGTCGGATACGATCCGGCCCGGCGTACGTGGGGCTTCGGTTACGGATTCCAAAAAATTCTCACCAACAAATTCTCCATCGCGCCCAACCCCAGGAATGAAAAGAGAATGATGGGGTATGGATTCAAACTCATGCACCTTAATAAGACGTTGCGCTTCGACCCTTCCTTCAACCTGTTAAACAGGCTCAACTTTGACTATGGAAGAAAATGGAAGTCGGCATACGTGTATGCAGGGATCTCATTAAATTATTTTTTGTTTGAAACCGGGGAAACAGCCGAAGATTACAAGATCAGAAGCGTAACCGCTTCAACCGGAGGTTTATTCGGTTTTAGCACTGCCGTTTGGCCAGGGTATGAATTGGGCCTTCATTTTTGAAGATGTCTGGACTTTGATTCTCCCGATAGCTATCAGATAGCAATCGGAATGATTCAATGATAGCAGAAATTTGATCATTTTACCAGAATTTAAATCAAGGTCAAATCCAATCACAATAATCATTGTAATCCCAAGAATCAAAGTTCAGACAAGAATCACAGTTCAGACGATGGCGTGTATGTGAAATAGTTTTATCTTTCGCGTTCATCCTACCTTATGAAAAAATCCATTATCTGCTTCCTATTTGGCGTTTTCTCCTGTTCATCAGCATTTAGCCAACCTGAACATAAAACCCTGGCGATCGGTGCAAAAGCACCTGACTTCAGCCTCCCGGGTATCGATGGAAAAACATACTCCCTTGAGTCGTTTAAGAATGCCAAGGTATTGGCCATTATTTTTACCTGCAACCATTGTCCAACCGCTCAGGGCTACGAGGAGCGGATTATTCAATTGACAAAAGACTATTCTGCCAGGGGCGTTCAGGTTGTGGCGATCAATCCCAACCATCCGGAATCCCTTCGGCTGGATGAACTCGGCTGGAGCGACGTCGGTGATTCCTTTGAAGACATGAAGATCAGGGCGAAAGAAAAGAATTTCAATTTCCCGTACCTATTTGATGGTGATACGGAAATCGCATCCAATCAATATGGCCCTGTCTCTACCCCCCACGTTTTTATTTTTGACCAGGAGAGAATCCTTCGCTACAACGGAAGGATTGACGATCAGGAGAATCCCCGCAAAACACAAACCAAATTCGACACCAGAAATGCGCTGGATGCCATTCT
>DATHFS010000733.1:0-3233 GCA_035317975.1 Cyclobacteriaceae bacterium
CACCAGGGTTTGCAAGGGCGTGTTCGTTCGCAGGCGCCTGACTTCGCACTGGTCGCGGTTGCTCGCATCAAAGATCAGCAGCGACGGGGGAGGAACCGTGCGCTTGATGAACGTGTACATGCCACGCCGGTATAAGGAAGAGCCGTGGTCCTGGATGTAACTCTTCAGCAATCCGCGACCGGAGGTAGAGGCTTCCCAAATTCCTTTCGGTTGATAGGGCTTTACGCTGGGGCCGCCAATTTCATTTACGAGCAGACCACTGCTGGCCATGACCAGATCTTTAACCAGCTCTGCAGACAACCGGATTCTCGGTGCCCGCGACAGGTAGATATTCTCCGGATCGATGGCATACTTTTCTTTGGTGATGTGCGATGCCTGCCGGTAGGTGGCGGACATTACAATTTCTTTCACCAGCCTTTTGACATTCCACCCGTTCTTCCGGAAATCAATGGACAACCAATCCAACAGTTCCGGATGGGATGGTCCTTCGCCCTGCATGCCGAAATCGCCGGAGGTCTTTACGATCCCGCGCCCGAAAAATTCCTGCCACATCCTATTAACGAAAACCCGTGCCGTCAACGGATGATTTTTATCCAGCAGCCATCGGGCCAGTCCCAACCTGTTTTTGGCAGATTGAGTTGTATCGAAGGGAAAGATGGCCGCGGGTGTATTGGCGGTCACGCGGTCGCCATGCACGTCATAGGCACCGCGTTTCAAAATGTAGGTAGGCCGGTAAAGGGAACTATCGCGCATGGTCATCACGAATACTTTTGCGGTGTCCTTCTTGTTAATAAACTTCAGGATAGTGCTGACATCGGCAGAGCTGATCGCCATCCGTGGAGGGTCTGCCGCCGTGCCGGAATAAATATCACCCTGGTAACCCTTCTCGGCAACCTGATTAAAGAAAGCGAACGTGCTGTAATAATCTTTCTGCGTGATAGGATCGTACTTATGATCGTGGCACTTGGCGCATTCCAGGGTAAATGCCAGGAAGGCTTTTGCGAATGTATTCGTGCGGTCGCTTACATACTCAACCCGGTACTCTTCATCAATCACGCCACCTTCCTGTGTAATTTTGTGGTTGCGGTTAAATCCGGTGGCCAGCAGCATTTCCTTGGTAGGATTGGGCAGGAGATCACCGGCCAATTGCCAGGTAATAAACTGGTCGTAGGGATAATTTTCATTAAAGGCATGAATGACCCAATCGCGCCAGGGCCACATGGTGCGAAGTCCGTCATCCTGATAGCCGTGGGAGTCGGCATAGCGCGCTACGTCCAGCCAGGGCATGGCCATTTTTTCACCATAGTGAACATTGGCCAGCAAACGGTCGACTACCTTTTCATACGCTTTTTCAGAAGGGTCATTCAAAAATTGTTCCTGTTCCTCCAGCGAAGGGGGGAGCCCTGTGAGATCGAGTGAAACCCGTTTTAATAAGTGCTCTTTGTCGGCCTCTTCGCTGGGCTCAAGACCTTTTTCCTCCAGCTTCGCTACAATAAATTGATCGATCTCATTTTTTGCCCACTCGTTTTGTGTTTCCGGAACAGCATAAGTTTGCGGCGGTATCAATGCCCAATGAGGTTTGTATTTTGCGCCTTGCTCGATCCACTTTCTGATCAAGTCAACCTCCTCGGCTGTCAATGACAAATTGGACGAAGGCGGCGGCATCACAAACGAAGTATCCGTTGAGCTGATTCTCAGATACATTTCCGACTGATGGGGATGGCCCGGGACGATGGCAAACCCCGGATTTTTTTTCAGCGCGGCATAGGCATCTTCGGCTATGTCCAATCTCAAATCAGCTTTTCGTTGTTTGGCATCCTGGCCATGACACTTAAAGCAGCGGTCGGACAGGATCGGCCGGACGTGAAAGTTATAGTCTATGACATCGGGGATTTTCGAAGTAGAAGCCCCCTCGCCACGTCGAAAATAATAGAGGAGAAGAAACACAATCGCCACTCCGCCGAGAACGGCCACAATCCACCTTTTTCCGCGCAAATTCATTAGATAAAGGTATGGAATTATAGTGGGTTGTGGAATAGGTTTGTTATGACCGGTGTTTTTCACCGCGGAGCCGCTAAGGCGGAAATTTTAAACCGCGGAGAGGCAGGGGCGCAAAGGAGGCGCGGAGAAAATATTAGGAAAACCGTACATCGCCTTATTTGGCTGATTTAATTAGGCGCATCAAATTAGGTTGCGGATTGTCTGACAATGAATTAACCTATAAAGTATGAATGAAACTAAATCTGAATATCGTGAACGACTCAATTTCCTTTCGGTAGCCAAGATCAACTCCCAATTATACATTGGCCCATGTTTATTCCAATTCTTTGAAAATATATCGCGAATCATATTCCACATCGAATTCTTCTAACAAATTCCTGTATTCATCAAGGAACGTACGCTTTTGATGATGGGTCTCCTGATTTTGTATGTAAGAGATAACATCGGAGATTTGCGACTTAGAGTATGAAAAAGCACCAAAACCCTGTTGCCACTCAAGCCGACCTTTTACAAATCCGCGTTCATTGATCCATTTTGATGAGTTCGCCTTAATAACTTGCAATAAATCAGAAAGGGATTGCGCTGGTCTCATGCCAAAGAAAACATGAACGTGATCTGGCATGCCATTGATTGCGAGTAACCGATGATCATTTTCACGAATGATGCCAGTGACATATTTAAATAATTCATCCTTCCAATTTTTTTGGATTATCCCTAGCCTATATTTGACAGCAAAAACAGCCTGGATATGAATTTGGGTGTAGGTGTTGGCCATAGCTGTAAAAATAAAGAAACAATGATTCCACGCGTATAAAATGGAGTTCGGTTTTCCTGACAATATCATTGAGTTTCGAGGATTAGAAATAGCGCGACCCCGGATCCCTATATGCCGTCCCTACGGGACTTGAATTACGATAATCTTAATTTCTACCGATATGTCGTCCCTACGGGACTTGAAGAATTACGATAATCTTAATTTCTACCGATATATCGTCCCTACGGGACTTGAATTGTGCGTATTAAGTTCAATAACTCCGTTACACGGTATTATCTAAGTTATGGGGCGCCAAGAAGTCCCAGCGGGACGAAATATCGGTAGCCAAATTATCTAAGTTATGGGGCGCCAATAAGTCCGAGCGGGACGAAATATCGGTAGCCAAATCATCTAAGTTATGGGGCGCCAATAAGTCCGAGCGGGACGAAATATCGGTAGCCAAATTATCTAAGTTATG
>DATHFS010000734.1:0-2932 GCA_035317975.1 Cyclobacteriaceae bacterium
AGGCCCTTGAACTTCGCGATATCATCGTCTGTTACACCCCGCGTTTCAAACGTTTTCAAGGCTTCTTGTACGGATTGATAACTTTCAGCAAGGGAATGACCGGGAGAAGGGGTAATCCGGAGAGAGAACTCACCGGCCAGCTCGGTCAACGAGCTGAACGAAGTTGCATTCAACGCCTTCTGTGTTTTTTCAAGGGATTGGTAAAGAATGGAATTCTTTCCCTGACCCAACACCTGGGCCAGGCAGGCCAGAGCAGGCATGTCAGCATGGAAAATGGGAACCGTCGGATAGGTAACGACCAACTGGGGAAGGCGTGCATAGTTATCCGTGAATGAAACAAACCGGTCGCCTTCCAAAACCGGCGCGGGCAGGTGCATGTTCTTCACTTCTGGTCCGGAGGGTATAGAGCCAAAATACTTTTCTGCTAACTTGACGACAGTGGCCGGTGTGACATCCCCTCCAATGGTTACGGTGGCATTATTCGGTCCATACCAGCGGAGGAAGAAGTTTTTCAGATCGTTCACATTAACGCGGTTCAGATCCTCGATGTAGCCGATCGTCAGCCACGAGTAGGGGTGGCCGTAAGGGTATAAATTTTTTGAAACGACTTCCGGGACCAACCCATAAGGCCGGTTGTCATAATTTTGCCCTCGCTCGTTTTTCACCGTAGCCCGTTGCACTTCAAATTTCTGTTGCGTCACGGCATCCAGCAGGAATCCCATTCTGTCCGCCTCCAGCCACAGCATTTTTTCCAATTGATTACTGGGAACCGTTTCGTAATAATTGGTGCGGTCGCGGTTGGTAGATCCGTTGAGGGTACCCCCCGCTTCGGTTACAATTTTAAAATGTTGTTCGTCTCCCACATGGTCGCTGCCCTGAAACATCATATGTTCGAAAAAATGAGCAAACCCCGACTTGCTGATTTCCTCGCGGCCGGATCCTACGTGATAGGTTACATCTACCTGGATGACCGGATCACTGTGATCTTCATGGACGATCAGGGTCAATCCGTTCGATAAGGTGTATTTATCATATGGGATGACCAGTTCATTTCCTTTTTGAGTAATACGCTCAACAAGCCTGGTTTGTGCCTGAAGAGAGGTAAGGGAAAACAAAATTGCGGCTGTGAAAACGAGGTGTTTCATTGTGATAGAGGTTTAAAAAGGTAATATAGAACCGATCGATTCATTTTCAAACCTGGAATTACGGGGAAGGGGCCCCGGTCGGCTTATTTACTTCCCAAAGCTGTTTTGACTATATTTATGGTTATGAAATCCATGTCCGTCCTCTTGTTGTTCTTATTGGCTTTAACAGGGGAAGCACAAAAACAGCCCTCCGAAATTACTGCGGTGGGGAAAGTGACGCATACCCTCACGGGCAAAGGGGTCAAGGCCATGATCGTTTACAAAAGTATGCCCACCGGTGGCATTACCGGCCGATTTAACGACAGCACATTTACGTTCCCGATCTTTGGAACAGCCAAGTACCAGATTACGGCAGAAGCAAAGGGCTTCATTCCAAGAACCGTGATCGTTGACCCGAAAGACATTGACGATCAGCGCCGCGTCGTACGCAATATCCTGCTTACCCCGGAAGGGGAGACGATCACATTGAGTTCCCTTAATTTTGAGCAGGGCAAATCGGTGATCAGCAAAAAGTCCTTTCCGGAATTAGACGAAGTGGTAGCGATGATGAACGAAGATACCAAAATGGTGATCCAACTCGAAGGCCACACAGACAATTCCGGTGACCCCAAGACAAACATGAAAATATCGGAAGACCGTGTGGAGGTGGTAAAAAAATATTTAGTATCAAAAGGCGTCCCCAGGGACAGGGTGAAAACAAAAGCTTTTGGAGGGACCAAACCGCTTTCCACTCAGCGCTCATCGCACAATCTCAATAGAAGGGTGGAGATGAGGGTGTTGAAGGACTAATGCCCTTCCAACTATCTATTTATACAAATGAGTGTTTTGAATTTGAGCCCGCCGTGTTCGCCGTGCCCGCCGTGACCTTGCAACGCAAAAGGCCACAAGGGATGTCGAATCAATTAGTTGGAACGGCACTAGCTACTGACCAATTCCTTTTCTGTCTCCAAAATTTTATAGTGCGCCAGTTTTCTAAAAATATCCGCGCTCTTTCTCTTCCTCCGATCTTTCGACTCGATGTCACATTCATACAGACCGAAGCGCATCGTCGGCCCGAGGTGCCATTCGAAGTTGTCCCACGGACTCCACCAGAAGTAGCCGCGAACATCAATTCCATCTTGCAATGCCTGGTGCAGAATTTTTGCGTAATCGAGAATAGCTTGCTGACGAAGGACGTCGCTGGCATCGCAGACGCCATTCTCCGTAATGATAATGGGTTTCTTGTACTTGTTCCAGTATCGATCCATGCAGGTGCGCAGTCCCTCCGGGTGATATTCCCACATGTCGTCGTGCGGGCGGCCGAGTTGCTTCTTTTTTGACGGCGTGTCAAGGAAGGTGATCGGCATCGGATCGTGCGGCACGCGGGCATAGTAGCTCATACCAAAGAAGTCTACCTTCTCAAAATGACGGGGTACCCATTCCATAAACCACCAATCGCTCAGGCTCGCCGGAAACCATCCAAGGACATTTTCAGCAGAAAAAATAACGGCGTTATGAGAAATGCCTACCGGATGTTCAGGGTAGATTGATTTGATATAATCGTAGACCCGGTCGTGCGCTTTGCCCATGTTCTTCACCGCCTTGCCTGCCAGGTAAGGATTGATCCTGAAAGGAGGGAAGAACCCCGTGATCCAGCCATAGCTGGCATACACATTGGGTTCGTTAAAGGTATTCCAATGGGAAACGTATTCACCAAATTCGACCACTACTTTCTGGCAGAAGTCAACCCAATACCGGATGTTCTCCTCTTTTTCCCAACTGCCCATCCTGGCAAACCAGAGGGGATT
>DATHFS010000735.1:0-2578 GCA_035317975.1 Cyclobacteriaceae bacterium
GGGGATATAGAAACTGAATTCATAGTTGGCGGAGGATGTATTGTAGACATCGACTACGGATGCCTTTGCAAACTCCGGCATCTCATTGTCAGCCATCAGTGAGGAGTTGACAAACAAATACCCGTTATAAAAATCGCTTCTTCGATTGGTCGAAATGGGCGGTGCCGAAAAGGTTCGTGTATGAGAGGAGTGAATTTCTGATACATGAATCTTGGCAACCGAATTGGTATCGATTGTGTCGAACCGCCTGATGGCGGAGAACGACGAGTCGGTAACGATATATTGGTTTCGGTAAAAGTAGACGTATACCAGCCGATTCGCACCCTTATCAAAATGGATCATCCCCTCCGTACAGAAAACGCCGTCGATCTGTTTTTCCAGCAGGCGCCGCGGGAAATCTGCCGACAATGGCTTTAACCGCAGCTTCCCGAGCTGAGCTTCGCCGTGGGAATCCAGGCTTCTAATGACGAATGAATTGCTCCCGACAGGGGCAAGTTCAAGGAAGTAAGGCGGCCGGGAAAGACTTTGAGCCGCCTGCTTTTCGTTTAGCTTTCCCTCAAAAATTGCGGGTACCGACCCATCGACCAAATAAAAGTAGGGTGAATCAACTCTGAGGTCCACCGATGTGAATTTAACTCCTTCGGGATTATTTAATTTAAATTCAATTCGTTGCGTATCGAGCCCTTGTATATTGACGGCGAACGCATGACGTGGTGCAACGATGTTGCCCAGGTACAGGGTCTGCCTTGCTCTGCCCGCGATATAGTAAGAATCATATTTCAAGTTCAGTGTGTCGATGGGCTGCAAGACGGCCTCTGTTCGAAAAATACGCCTGAATCCATTACTACCTTCCGGCTTTTCGCCCGCACGTAGCGCCAAACCCAGCACGATGCCAGTCCCCAGAATAAACGCCAGACCTAGCCATAAAGCCGCCTTTCTCATGTCTTTTTTTCCGATAAATGTTGTCTTGTCAATGAATGCACCAGAACGAATCCTGCCGCGGCTACTCCCCCAAAAAAACAATTGAATAACAGATGCCTCTTCCATCCCAGAAACTGCAGCACACCTCCGCAGGCACAGGGAATGTGTTCGCTAAACTGCAGAATAGATATGATATAGGCATTGAACATACTCATCAGCCCGAACGCAAGCGCAAACCCAACAAGCCGGTACTTCGGAATTGCCAGCATCATTGAGCAAACGATTTCAACGAGCGGAATGACTATTGAAACGGATGATTGCAACTTGGTTAGAAGGGGAGACTGACCGATTTGAATTCGAAATTTCTCAAGATCCAGTACCTTGCTGAACGCAGCATAAACGAAAAGCAAAATGAGAGAAAAGGCAAAAATTTCTATGATGGTCGATTTTTTCATATCCGGTTTCGAATTATCGAAGGTAGTAACACCGATAAAATAAATTGATTATCAAGTGTTCAGACTTTTCGAATCCAAAGTTCAGACTTTGACTTACCAACGGTTAAGATGCGCCCTTTTTACGTTTCAGTCTGCTAAGTGATTGCGGCGTTATCCCTAAATAAGATGCGATGGACTCCTGGGGAATCGTTTGCTCGATGTCCGGAATAATGCTTATCAGTTTTTCCAATCGTTCCTGAGCGCTTAGCCTTCTAAAGTCTTGAACTCTCATTCTGCTCTGTCCATACTGCCGATTCATGATAATCCTGTATAGATGGGTGGCCTCGGGATATAGGGAGAATAGCTTTTGTACGCTGTCGTAACTTATGCAGAGCAGCTCCGACTTATCCATCAGCTGAATGTACTCCGCCGAGGGAACTTGCTCGAAGAAGCTACTTGATGCCACCAGGATTTGGCCCGGCGTCCAGAATGCTTCGGTCACTTTCTTTCCGTGCACGAATGCGAATGCCATAGCGAATCCGGAGCTGAGAAAGTAGGCATAACGCGAGATATCGGGAACCTCCAACAGCATATGATGCTTAGGTAAGGAAAGGGGGAGAAGCTCCCTCTCCAGCGCCCGTTTAAAATTTTTTGACAAAGGATGAATGGCGGATAGCACTTTGAAAAGTTCTACGATCATGGCGTTCATGCATGTAGTTGGTTATGCCTTGATGTCAGTTTTGTTTGCAAGCGACTTACCATAGGGTAAGGCGCTCGGGGAAGGCATTGGATCCTTCCCTACTAACTACTCAACCAATCTCAAAAAAACCCTACGTCTCCAAGTGAAAATATTTTAGGCAACGCTTGATTCGGCTCCATTCTTCACTTGTTTAACAGATGCTGTCCGCGTCAATTCTTCCAGTCCACAATTTTTCGCAGCAAAAAGGTGTGAGCAATACTTACCATGGGGTAATTCAAGGGTGCCAACCAGGCGGTCGGCCGGCTTCGAATGTAATCGAGTCGGGGGGACGGCGATCCAAATTTCGGGTGGGTTATCTGGCGAGGTTTTCCCTACCGCAAAGAAGGAATTCGGAGGCACTGGAGATATCGCGGGCTATTTCGGAGCCACCGGCCCTCCGCGTAAAAGGAAGTCTCCTGCCCTTGGCGGTGTTTCCATTGATCAGCAAGCAGATTGATTTCTTGCCACAACGGGATCGGCCTTA
>DATHFS010000736.1:0-2848 GCA_035317975.1 Cyclobacteriaceae bacterium
ATACGGAGGTTTTATTAATGGATGTACCCATGAATTAATTTAAGATTCAGAATAATTTTATCTCGGACAGTAGTTATTTAAAATTTGTTGTGAAAAAGTCTCTGCGTAACCTAGGCGGTTAAAAAATTCTCACCGCGGAGACGCGGAGGCGCAAAGGCTAAAAATAATTTTGTTTACCTTTTCAAATAGTACTTTTTTCAGTCAATCGTTAACGTGAGGCCCAAAAATTTTTAACCATGGTAACAGCGATTATCGGAAAGGACCATTATAAAACGCAAGTACTCACGGCAGGGCACAGATTGGTTGCTGATGAAGCGACGGATGTAGGAGGCACCGACCTGGGCCCCGGTCCTGGCGAGTTCTTGTTGGTTGCCCTTGCATCGTGCACAGCGATCACCCTTCGAATGTATGCCGACCGGAAAAAATGGCCCGTAGAAAAAATAAAGGTTGAAGTGGGAAGCCAGAAGGTAGACAACACCACGGTCTTCCTCCGTCATGTCTACCTCGAAGGCGCCCTGGATGCAGGCCAGCGACGGCGGATGATACAGATCGCCAATTCATGCCCGGTGCACAAAACGTTGACGAACCCGATTGAAATAAAAACAGAATTGTTATGAAGGACATTACTAAACGGTATACAAACGGTGAAGTGACCATCGTATGGAAACCGAACCTCTGCATCCACTCCGGTCTTTGCTTTAACGGATTAGGCGAAGTCTTCAATCCGCGCATCCGGCCCTGGATTACTCCCGAAGGTTCAACCACAGATAAAATTATTGAGCAGGTAAAGAAATGCCCTTCCGGTGCATTAAGCTATTTCATCAACAACGACAACCAGGAACCGTTGAATATAGAAGCGGAAACGATCGTAGAGACAACACCCAACGGACCGCTTCTCGTGTACGGAAATGTTTCTATCAAAGACCCCTCTGGAAATCTGACCAAAAAAAATAAGGTGACCGCTTTTTGCCGCTGTGGCGGATCGTCGAATAAACCTTTCTGCGATGGGACCCATAAGAAGAATGGATTCATTGGGTAATGGCAGAGTCCCGAGTCCTGTGATATTGTGCGACCCCTACGGGGCCGTCCTGATGGTGGTGGGGATGGTTGCTACAAATAGTTGACCCCTCTAGGGTCAAATAAAGAGGCAATAACAATCCCATCGGGATTGAATATTTGTAGAGCCTTGTTTTCAACATTGTCAGGGCGACCCCGTAGGGGTCGAACATTCTCAATATAAAGTGCTACCGTACGCGTTATCAAACATGACAGAAGTAGGATTGGTCACTGGTTGAATCCAACTAAAGCCTATGGACTCAACACTATAGACTACCTTTGTGTTCCGCCAGGAAATACCCGAGTGTGAAGCGATTTTGCGTGATCCTGTTCCTTTTCCCACTGTTCGGCAATGCACAAAGCCTGACGTTGACAGGATATGTTAAAGACTCGCTGAGTCAACCCCTTCGCGCAGCGAGCATCCAAATCCTCAACCAAAATCGTTCGACCGTCTCGGATGCAGATGGCAAATTTGAACTGAGACTTACCCCGGGAAAAGTGACATTAGCGATCACCTACACCGGATACAGGAAAGTCTCCGAAAGTTTTGCACTTAAAAAAGACTCCGTCCTTTTCTTCATTTTAGAATCTCAGGTAGAACAGCTCAAGGAAGTGGTAGTATCCTCCGACCGCTTTCGCCAGTCGGACCAGCTTAAGACAACGCGGATGAGTTCCATCACCGTGACCAAAGAGGAAGTTAATTCAATTCCCATGCTCGGCGGGGAGGCTGATCTGATCAAAATGATCCAATTGCTTCCGGGGGTGATTCGGGGGGTTGAAGGAGGTACAGACTTATTCGTTCGGGGAGGTGCTGCCGACCAGAATCTTGTCTTGTTAGACGGTGCTCCAATCTACAACACCGGTCATTTGCTCGGCTTCATGTCGGTCTTTAATGCTGATGTACTGGAAAGCGTCGAGTCGATGACCGGAGCTTTCCCCGCCGAATATGGCGGAAGGCTTTCTTCTATTCTCGATGTACGAACAAAGTCGGGGTTTGCTGACAAGACGCATGTGCAGGGCAATGTGGGACTGATCGCTTCCCGCCTTATGATCGAACAGCCTCTTGTTAAAAATAAATTAAGCATTTCTCTGGCGGGCAGAAGGACGTATATCGACAAAGTACTGAAGGCAGTAGGGCAGAACCTGCCCTATTACTTTTACGATGTAAATGCCAAAATCAATTTCAAACCCACGGCGCGCGATCATATTGAGTTTGCCTACTACTCCGGGAAAGATGTTTTAGCCTATACCAGTCCTCCGGGGTCGCGGGATACCGTTAGACGGCGGAACTTCACGAGCAATTTTGGCATCGGCAACAGCGCTCAGATTCTCAAATGGAAAAGAAGTTTACCCGGAGGTTGGAACTCAACGGTATCCCTGCTGCACACTGATTTTAACTATACCATCAGCAGCGTCTTTGAAGGCAACAGTCTGTTTGTTACTTCAAAAATTGAAGACCTGGGCGTGAAATGGATGATTTCTTCCGATTCTGCCTACCGGTTTTTCCTGAAAGGAGGAATCGAGTCGGTTCACCACAAGGTGAACCCTAACGTGATCAACACTTCCGGAGCCCTTTCCGAATTGTTGAAAAGCAGTTCCACACAAGGACGTACCCTCGATGAAACAGCTGCCTTTGGTCAGGTCGACTCGAATCTTGGAAATCGCTGGCGAGGCAGTTTGGGATTGAGAGTTTCTTCCGGACTCGTAGAGGACAAAGTGTATGTCAATCCGGAGCCCCGGTTGGCGATTCGGTATTCGGTCAGCGATCATACAACACTTAAAGCGAGCTATT
>DATHFS010000737.1:0-3773 GCA_035317975.1 Cyclobacteriaceae bacterium
CTTTTTACACAAGACTATAAAGGCTATTACGTGGATGATCCAAACAGACCACTTCCTGCCGGCACGCCGAACCCGCAACGCCAGGATGTCCGTACCAGGAATACGGGGGTGACCGGAGCTTATTTTTTTGACAAACGGCGTTTTTCTATTAAGTCGACGTACAATTATTTTGAGCGGCAGCGCAAAAGTGCGGGTTCCTTTCTCCTGAGCGGCAACTTCAATACCTTTTCGCTGCGCGCCGATTCTTCCATTTACAGCGCCTTCTATGAAGCCCTCCTTGGCCAAAATGCAAACTTTAAAAGCGTCAGTTATACTACGGTAGCCGTTGCTCCCGGTTACGCGTATAATTTTGTTGTGCGAAGTTGGTTCCTTGGAGTTTCACTGGCGTTGGGTCCGGGCATCAACTGGATCAACTATCAAACTACAAGTGGTCCCTCAAAGTCAGCCGTGCAACTCAATACGTTTACCGATCTGAGGTTGTCGTTCGGCTACAATGGAGTACGGGTCTTTTCCGGCATTACGTTTAGTCAACAATCCAGGAATATTAATTATGAAGGCGTCCGTTTTACGAGTTCCAATGACGTGATCAAGTTTGCGGTCGGCTACCGGTTTCGGGCAGTTGGGATTTTGAGGAAGACGGTAGCGGACTTTCTGAGACCGAAGGTTAGTTCTTAGGCATTGGCCATTTGGGCTCTTAATGATTTGGACATTGCTCATTGATTTGAGGTATTCCGGTCATCGGTCATTAGTTATTGGTTGTTGGTTATTGAGTTCGTAAACCTTAGTCACACCACTAATAACCAATAACCAATAACTAGCAACCAAGCGTCATCAAAGTCAATGGGACCTCAGTCAAATACGACGAGATATTCCTATCTATTTCGTGATAGAACAGCTGGGTACTGATATACGTGGATTCATTCGCCAAAACCTGCTGGACAATAACATCGTACTTCGAGAGATCGGCGCTTCCGTTCTTGACCTCGTACAGCTTTTCGCGAATGTCTTCCAACTGCTTCTTGTCGGCTTTGATCTTGAACCGGTAATCCAGGTACGTAGGCAGGTCCAGGATCAACCTGCTGATCAGGCTCTTCCGGTAATCCGTTAGTATTTCCCTCAACTGGAACAGGATGACATCCGGGTTTGAATCTTCGATTTTGCGGGTGAAAAGGGGTGTTTTGATCGTTTTCATGTACTAATGCAGTTAGTAGGTGCAATAATATGAAAACTAAATATATTAGTAAATTAAAAGAGAAAGAATATTTCTGGTAAGCTACTCCATCTTCAACGCCTCCACCGGATTTCTCCTGGAAGCGCTGATGGTTTGCGATCCGATAGTAAGTAGACCTAACACGACCAGGACAAGAACCCCCAGCAAAAGCGTACCCCAACCGAACTCAACCCGGTTGGGAAACTTCTGAAGCCAAAAGTCATTGATGAAATAACTTAGAGGAGCCCCGACCGCAATGGAGATTGCCAGCATTTTCAAAAATTCTGTGGAAAGCATCACGGCGATGCTGAATTCCTCCGCGCCCAGCACCTTACGGATCCCTACTTCTTTTGTTTTACGTTCTGCCGTGTAGGTCGCCATACCCAACAAGCCTAAGCAGGCAATGCTGATAGCAAGAAAGGCAATGAAGCTGATAATGGAGACAACATCAAAAATCCCCTGGTGTGTTTCGGCAAGCTCGTCATCAAAAAATTGATATTTAAAGGGATGGATGGGATCAATGCGTTTCCATGCTGCTTCCAATTCTGTTATCGTGCTCCTGAGGTTGTGCGCGTCGATTTTGACATTGACGTACTTGAACTCCGCCGGCCGGTTTTGCAGCACCAAGGGCTCAATCTCGTGCCGGTTGATCAATAAATTGAAACGAAAATCCCGAACGACTCCTGCTACCACAAAGGGCTCTTTGGTCCATTCAGTATCGAACGCCTGTCCGATAATTTCAGCAGGGTAGTGATAGCCCAATTTCTTTGCTGCGGCTTCATTGACAATGATCAAGCGGTCAGAAGGCTCGCCTGCCTGCCAATTTTTTCCGGCGACAAACTTGAGGCCAAGGTTGTCCATAAAGTTTTCATCGGTTTGCAATATGGAAGCCCGCATGTACTCCTCACTACTCCCGGCCTTTTTCAATTGTATTCCGTTACTTCTTCCTGTTGCGGGAATGATATCGGTTGCTGAAATAGCAGAGACTCCCGCTACGGAACTCAATTCATGAGAGACTTTTTTGTAATCGGAACCTTGCAATTCAATATTGACGATGTCCTTTGAGGTAAAGCCGTAATCAAACCGGGTAAAGTATTTGAACTGGTTGAAAATGAGGATGGAGGTCGTAATGAAGAAAAGGGAAATGACAAATTGGGAGATACTCAAAACTTTCCGCATCCCCAGCTTTCCCGGTCGCATGTGTTGAAGATTTTTGAGGGCCTGGATAGGCTGGTAGGTCGACAAATGAAAGGCTGGGTAGACGCCGGCCAGGATGCCGATGAGTAAGGCAAACCCGACGAAAACAATATAAACGGAAAGGGAAGACGGAAGCTCAAAGTTCAAATACTGGTTTACCCACAGACCCATAAAGGCACGCTTGACAAAGACGAGCAGAATAATGGCCATGGCCAATGCCAGTAGCGCTGTGATCACGGATTCACTCAGAAATTGAAATACGAGGGCTTTCCTGCTGGCGCCAGTCACTTTGCGTACTCCTATTTCTCTTGCCCGTGTCAGTGCCCGGGCAATGGACAGATTGGTATAATTCAGGCATGCCGACAGCATGATGATCACCGCCAGAAAGGAAAGAAAGTAATAGCCTATCCGCGGCAGCCTGTTGTTGGTATCGTTGCCCTTCAGGTCGAGTTGCACGTCCGCCAATTTTTGTGCTTCGAGCTTAAATCCTTTTGTCTGTTCCGATTTGATATTGGCATATGTACGGGCAACAAGATCATTGAGTGCAGCGGTCAGATCCTCCCTATCTTTATCGGGCCTTAGCAACACATACGTATACGTGCGGTAATACCATTCCCAACTATTCATTTGGTCGTCTATTTTTTTATCCGCAAGAAGAGCTTGTAGGGTAACACCTGACATCAACACATCAAATTTGAGATGCGATTTGTACAGGGTTTCATCGAACACGCCGGTGATGGTAAAACTTCCCCACCGTACCGGTGGCGATCCTATTCCCGCATGGTCCTGCGGAAAGGGTAGTTGACGATCTGCAAAGTCAACGGATTTACCCATTGGGTCCTCGTCCTTGAACAATTGATAAGCGAGCGTACGGGTGATGATAATACAACGTGGGGCGGCCAATGCCGTGGCTTTGTTGCCTTTTTCCAATTCAAAACTAAAAACACGAAAGAACGAAGGATCGGCAAAATAGCCGCGCATGTCAGCGAGTTGTTGATGGTACGTGACATCACCCCCGATACCCGGGGTGAGGTTGGTGGTCTCCTCAGCGATCGGGTACTCTGCCTTTAACGCGCCTGCCAATGGATAGGGGGACGTAGCATAGGTGGTTGCGGAGAGAATGCGGTAGATCCGGTCTTTTTTGGTATGGAAGGCATCGTATCGTTTTTGGTCCGCCAGCATGAGGATGATCAGCATACACACCGACATGGCCGTTGACAAACCGAACACATTGATAAAAGAGAATACCTTGTATTTCAGGATATTCCGGATTCCTACTTTAAAATAATTTTTGAACATACCGTACTGATTGAAATGGTGAGCTCCTTCAGCAGGTCGGATGATGCCTGGCCTGAAGAGGAGTAAA
>DATHFS010000738.1:0-3533 GCA_035317975.1 Cyclobacteriaceae bacterium
CCTTAGTATTTTTTAACACGGTGGCGGGTGCATCGATATTATTGATGACCAAATCAAGGTCCCCATCATTATCAAGATCGGCGTAGGCGGCACCGTTGGAAAACGATGGTTCCGACAGCCCCCATGATTTTGATTGATCGCTGAAGGTGAAATCACCGTTATTCTTATAGATGTAGTTATGGACTTTGATCCCGGGAATCTTGTTGAGCATGTCGATACGCTCCTTCTTATTTGCTTCAACTGTTCCCATGCGCAGGGTCCGTTCGCTGAATTTGATGAAATCGAGATTGGTAATATCCTGGCGATAGCCGGTGGTCACGAATAAGTCCTTTAATCCATCATTATCATAATCTGCCAACAGGGGACTCCAGCTCCAATCCGTGGCTTCTATACCGGCCAGGTAACCAATCTCACTAAAGGAGCCATTTCCGTTGTTGAGCTGCAACGTGTTTCGGATATATTGTGGTTCGTATCCGAATTTTAAACCATTTTCAAACTCGTCATAGTTATTCCCCATGATCGTAACCTTCCAGCGCACATTGTCTTCCGGAAGCATGTCCAGCTCCACGATATCCACCAGCCCATCATTATTAATATCGGCTATGTCATTGCCCATGGCATTATAAGATTCGTGCTTAAAATAGGAGGGAGCCCAGTTAGAGAATGTTCCATCCCGATTGTTGATATATAAAAGATCATTGGTGATGAAATCGTTGGACACAAAAATATCCGGCCAATTATCGTCATTCAGGTCACCGACTTGTACACCCAGGCCAAATCCTTCAATCAAAATGCCCGCTTTTTCCGAAACGTTTGTGAACGTATTATCTCCATTATTTCTATAAAGCTGACCAGTGGAAGCCGATTCCCCCTTTACCGATTTTGGACGCGCTCTGTTGCGGCTATAATCGACAAAAGCATTTCTAAGAAGATAGACATCCAGGTCGCTATCCTGATCATAGTCAAAGAATGTGGCTTGCATGTTATGGTCGGTTCCCTGTAATCCGTAGGAAGCAGCGGATTCAGTGAATGTATTGTTGCCATTGTTAACGAATAAAAGATTTTTCTTTTTCCCGGCCGGGGTGTGACGGGTTCCGGCAACGCACAGGTAAATGTCTTTATACCCGTCCTGGTTGATATCGACCATCGTCACGCCATTGACCCACACGGAAGTGGTTAATCCGGCTGACTTGGTAATATCTTCAAATTTCCAATTGCCCTTATTGAGATATAATTTTCCCGACGTCATGTTGCCTGAGAAATAAACATCTTGCAGACCATCATTATTAATATCACCAATGCCTACGCCACCTCCATTATATAAATATTCAAAATCCAGGACGGTAAGCGTATCCGAGTAGATCAGGTTATTCGAGAATGTAATACCGGATGATTCCGGGTCGACAGACTGATAAAGCTGTCCGGACTTATCGGTGCATTCAGAGAAAAGGAATGCGACAAAAAGGAATAGGCAACGGTTTGACCAGCTTAGCATAGATCAATATAAAAATAAACAGCGAAGGAAACCCTTCGCTGTCCAATATAGTACCCCGGCAGGAAATATCAGTAACCGGGATCAGTTTGTTTAATTAAACCATGGGTGCGGTCTATTTCGCTTTGAGGAATAGGATAGACGTTGAATTTATTGTTCCAGTCAGCTCCAAATAGCGCAGGGCCTAAGCCCATGCGGGTAATATCAAACCAGCGGTGAGGTTCGAAGCATAATTCAACCCTTCTTTCATGAATCACATCCGCCAATGTTGCCGTTCCAATCAGGTTACCGAGGCCGGCCCGGTTTCGGATATCATTGACCTGGATAGTTGCGTCTAGCGTCCGTCCCTTTGCAATAAGGGCTTCGGCATATAAGAGTTTCATTTCGGCAAACCGGTAAATCCTTTCATTGTTAAAACTCGCCTGGTTGTTCCCTGAAAACGCACCGGCAACTACATTTCGCTTACCGGAATATTTTTTGACGTTATAGCCGGTGGAGGACCAGGCCGGGTTATAGGGTAACGACACGATACCGCTATTCCAGATATAGTACGTATCCCCATTTCGCCAGATAAATGAACTCAGGCGTGCGTCCCCGGGTTCAAATGCATTAACTAAATCCTGCGTGGGTGTCCAATATCCGAGCTTGCCACCGGGAGCCCCCTCCGTTGCATTATAATTGCCGGCGTCCCAAAACCAGCTACGGCCTGTTCCCTGAGATGCTTTGAAACTTTCCGAGTGCGTATCATCAAATACCCAGATATTATCATCGGAGTGTGGACCGCCAAATTGGATCTCAAATATAGACTCGGCATCGTTTTCGTTGTCAAAAGCGAAGACGTCCTCCAGGTCTTTCGCAGGATTACCCGTATTGAGCAGATGGTATTGGTTGCTGGCAATAACAGCTTCAAAAGCAGTGATCGCTCCATCCATGTCGTTTTTCCACATATTCACTTTCCCTATGTAGGCTTTAGCGGCCCACATCGTTGCCCTTCCTGTATTGCCCGCATCCCAGACGGCCGGCAATTTTGCAAACGCATCATTAAAGTCGGCCAATATCTGTACAAACAATTCGGCTTTCGTAGCATTGGGAACGGCCAGATTAGCTAAACTTGTCGGGGTAGCCAAAACCAAAGGGGGAGTCCCCCAAAGTTTGAGTGCTTCAAAGTGGAAGAAAGCGCGCAAAAATTTAGCCTCCCCTTCGAACTGACTTTTTTGGGCATCTGTGAGCTCCGTCTTGAGTGCAAGGTGTTCAAGCACCGTATTGCACCGGTAAATACCTTCATAGATCTGTGTGTAAATCGCGGCAAAAGGGATGTCGCCTGCATTGATGTTGAGGTTGTCAGCATTCTTGGAGATATTATCAGATCCCGGTTCGGCTTTTGCATCATCCGTTACGGTTACTGTAATTTTCCAATACTCACCAAATTCACTCAGTGTTTCCGTACTGGTTCCCCAAAAGTCCTGAATGGATGAGTAGGCGGCAAACATCGCACCATCAAATTCCGCAGAAGTCTTGTAATAGCTGTTAGCTGGAAGTTTATCCAACGGCACCAAATCCAGGTTGTTGCAGGAGTTGATGGCGAGACCGGCGACCAGTAAGTATATAATCTTTTTCATGTTCATCAATTTATTTTATTACAGTCATCCACTAAAATGAAACAGACCAGCCAAATTGTAGAATTCTTGGTTGTGGTGAGCTACCCGAATCCTGGCCATTGGATAAAGGTGTCTCCCCTTTCTGGAAACTAAAGCCCCGGGTAACTTCCGGATCGTAACCCGAGTATTTGGTAAAGGTCATGAGATTTTGGGCCGCCACATAAATACGGAAACGGCTTATCGCCCCCTTCGTAATATCCTTCAGTTTTTCAGAAGGGATGTTGTAGCCAATCTGAAGGTTCCGGATCCTCATAAAGCTGGCATTTTCAATCCACCGGTCAGAATACCGGTTATTATTGTTATCGTCATTCACCGTCAATCGCGGCATGGTAGTGCTCGTGCCTTCCCCTGTCCAATGGGCAAGCGTGGTGGTAAGGAAGTTG
>DATHFS010000739.1:0-3446 GCA_035317975.1 Cyclobacteriaceae bacterium
CTCAAGGTGATACCCGTTACCGCGACGGGAGAGTTGGACCAGGATGAATTCAAAAAGCTTCTTACCTCGCGCACAAAATTGGTGGCTGTGAATCATGCTTCCAATAGTCTGGGTACGATCAACCCCATCCGGGAAATGATCAGGCTGGCCCATGGCACCGGGGCCGTGGTATTGATCGACGGAGCACAGGCGGCCGCTCACCTGGAAATTGATGTTCAGGATTTGGATTGCGATTTTTACTGTATTTCGGCTCACAAGATGTATGGCCCCACCGGGGTTGGCATTTTGTATGGGAAAAAAGAACTTCTTGAAAAAATGCCGCCCTACATGGGGGGAGGTGAGATGATCCGGAATGTCACGTTTGAGAAAACGACGTACAATGATCTGCCTTATAAATTTGAAGCAGGAACCCCGAACATTGCGGATGTGATCGCCTTCCGGGAAGCGATCGCGTTTATTCAGGAAATCGGTAAAGAAACCATCGGCGCCTATGAGCGCGAACTTTCCCAGTATGCAACGCAACGGCTTTCCGTCCTGCCTTACCTGAAATTGATCGGCACGTCGCCCCATAAAGTAAGTCTTCAATCGTTTATTATTGACGGCATCCATCCGTTTGATATCGGACAAATGCTGGATGCACGGGGTATTGCAGTTCGCACGGGCCACCATTGCACACAGCCGTTGATGGAAGGGTTCGGTATCGAAGGAACCGTGAGGGCCTCGTTTGCTGTTTATAATACAATAGAAGAAATTGACCAGTTGGTGGAGGGTGTTGATCGAATTATCAAATTCATGAAATAAGCTTGTCATGTCAATTGATAAAATTCAGGACGAAATCACGAACGAATTCTCATTGCTGGATGGAGACATGGAAATGACTGTGTTCTACATTATGGAACTGGGTCAAAAACTGCCGGAGATGAAGGAAGAGGATAAGACGGAGGATAATATCGTGAAGGGGTGTCAGTCCAAAGTATGGCTCACGGCCAGACTGGAAAATGAAGCGATCCACTTTACCGCCGACAGCAATACGGCCATCACAAAAGGATTAGTCAGTCTTTTAGTACGGATTTTCTCCGGACAGCAGCCCGAAGCGATTTTGGCGGCTGACTTAAACTTTATGAAGAGAATTGGCATGGAACGATTCATTGGCACACAGCGTTCCAATGGTTTCGCGGCCATGATCAAGCAAATGAAATTATACGCATTGGCATTCAAGACACAACTGCAGGTGAAGTCATGAGCGAAGTAACTGAAAATAAGGAGCCGGTCACAGCGGCAGAAACGGGGTCGCCGGACCTGCGGGAGAAAGTAGTTCAGGCGCTGAAGACAGTATATGATCCTGAAATCCCCGTCGATATTTATGAATTAGGCTTGATCTATGAGATCAGCGTTTACCCGGTGAACAACGTTTTTATTCTCATGACGCTGACTTCCCCCTCCTGCCCCTCGGCTGAAGCGATCCCGAACGAAGCGGAACAGAGAATCAAGGCGATTGCCGGTGTGAACGATGTCAAAATTGAACTTACCTTTGACCCGCCGTACTCCCAGGAAATGATGAGTGAAGCGGCCAAATTGGAACTGGGCTTTATGTAAATTTGTTATCCATTCATTAACACGTATAAAACTATGTATCCCGAACTATTAGTAGCCCCGATGAGAGCCGATTTGACGATCGCGGGCTTTAAAGAGCTGAAATCTTCGCAAGATGTTGACACTGAATTGAAGGATCAAAAGGGGACTACCCTGCTGGTTATCAATTCGGTTTGCGGTTGTGCCGCAGGGGCGGCGCGCCCGGGTATCAAGTGGGCGCTCGAGCATTCTGCCCATAAGCCAGATAAATTGACCACAGTTTTTGCCGGAGTCGACAAAGAAGCCGTGTCAAAAGCGCGGGAGTACACCCTACCCTATCCGCCTTCCTCTCCTGCGATCGCATTATTTAAGGACGGTGAATTGGTTCACTTCGTTGAACGCCATCACATCGAGGGAAGAAATGCCCAAATGATTGGACAACACCTTGTAGAGGTGTTTGACGAATTCTGTTAGGGTATTATTAATAAATAGTTACAAAACACATAGGCATATAGATACATAGGCACATAGCAGTAATGCAGACAGTTCTATGTGCCTATGTACCTTATGTATTTTGTATTTAAATCCTGGTCTTAGACCGTCCGCTCGAGCAGCAACTGCTCCTCTTCTAGGTCCAACTCGTATTCAATTTTTCGTAACACGTCGTCCGTGATCTCCCCTCCTTTTCGCATCCGGCGGAGAACCTGGCGTTCGGACGTAATCAGTTCCTGGCGCAGCTTTTGCAATTCATTGATCTGCTGTTCGCTTATTTTCTGGTTCGTTTGATCTTTGCGGATTCGCTGAATGCGAATTTCATACCGGGTCTTTACTTCATTTAATGCAATCTCGCTTAGGGAAAGCGAGTAGTTCTCTTCAATGAGTTCAATCATGGCCGAAGCAACTTTCAACCGGGCTTCGTGTTCCTCGTGAAGCTCCTCATCGCTTGGTTTTATGCCGAGCCAGTGAATGAGCTTGGGTAAAGTGAGTCCCTGAACGACCAGGGTGGCAAAGATCACGCAGAAGGTCAGGAAGATGATGATGTCCCGATTGGGAAAGGGCATGTTTTGCTCGCCCACGGTAAGAGGCAGAGCCAACGCTGCAGCCAAGGATACTACGCCGCGCATTCCTGACCAGGCCACGACGCCTACCAGGCGTATGTCGGGCTTCCTTTCCCGTTTCCGGATCCGTTTGCTAAACCATCGCGGCAAATAGGTGCCCGGATAAACCCATATAATGCGCACCAGGATCGTCGTTACACTGATCAGCGCACCGTACCCAAGCAAACGGATGATCGGAAGGCTATGCATATCCTCTACAATCAGGTGCAGTTGAAGTCCGATGAGGATAAAAATGATTCCGTTCAAAAGAAAGATGACCGTTTCCCACACGAAGTTCGCCTGCAACCGTGACTGATGATTGAATATCTCGGAAGAACGTTGGCTCAAATACAATCCTGCTACGACCACCGACAAGACACCGGAGGCGTGGAATTGTTCCGCCAGCAAATAGGCGGTATAGGGAGTTAAGAAGGTAAGGGTGGTATCCGCCAGCGGATTATCGGGAGTGATCTTATGGATCCAGGTAAAGACCATTCCTATCGCTAATCCAAGAATGATTCCCAATCCTGCGACATAGAAAAAGTTGATGCTCGCCAGCCAAAAGATAAACGTGCCCGATGCCGCCGCCGCAATGCCATACCGGTAAGCGATCAAGCCAGTCGCATCGTTTACCAGACTTTCTCCTTCCAGAATCGTCATGACCCGTCTCGGGATACCGAGACCCTGAGTCGCTGCTGCCGCCGCCACGGCGTCCGGAGGGGATATGATCGCCCCCAGCACAAATGATTCGGCCCAGCCAAACCCGGGGATAAAATA
>DATHFS010000740.1:0-3036 GCA_035317975.1 Cyclobacteriaceae bacterium
GAGAGTGCCGGCATCATCACCTCCGATCTCGTCCTGGGGGGCGTGTCATGTGTTTTTTGGACACTGACCTTAATCACCTCATTTAAATATATTTACCTGGCCCTCAATGCCGATAACAAGGGGGAAGGCGGAATTTTTGCATTGTATGCGTTGGTGAGGCGCTACAAAGCCAATTGGGTCATCTACGCAGCGATCATCGGATGTTGTACCCTCATTGCTGACGGTTTTATTACGCCGGCGATCAGTATTTCCGCTGCCGTCGAGGGTGTGAAACTTCACTACCCCGGATTCGAGCCTGCGCCCATTGTGATCGGCATTTTGTTTTTGCTTTTTTTCTTTCAGCAATTCGGTACCAGTGTCGTCGGCAAGACATTCGGTCCCATTATGATGATCTGGTTTCTGACGATCGGCGCGTTTGGCATCCTTCATGTTTCCCAAAACCCATCCGTATTCGAAGCAATCAATCCCGTTTATGCCTGGGACTTACTGACGCATTATCCTAAGGGATTTTGGCTTTTGGGCGCCGTCTTTTTGTGCACGACAGGGGCCGAAGCATTGTATTCCGACCTGGGGCATTGCGGGAAGGCAAACATTCGCGTAGGCTGGGGATTTGTTAAGCTCTGTTTGCTGCTGAATTATTTCGGTCAGGCAGCCTGGTTACTCAATCAAGTAGGTACGCCCCTTAACGGCCGAATTCCTTTCTATGCCATTATTCCCGGGGAGCTCTTAGTTTTTGGAGTAGTCATTGCTACCCTGGCCGCTGTCATCGCCAGTCAGGCGTTGATCTCCGGTACCTTTACGTTAGTCAACGAGGCGATGAAGTTGAAACTTTGGCCCAGTACCCTCGTCCGCTATCCCAGCCAAATCAAGGGACAGATTTACATACCGGCTATCAATTGGATCTTGCTGGCGGGGACAATCGCCGTTGTTCTCCTGTTCAAAAAGTCGTCTCAGATGGAAGGGGCTTACGGGCTGGCCATCATTTTGAACATGTTAATGACGACCTCCCTGCTCGTGTTCTACTTCGGAACAGCGAAACATTCCAGGCTGAGAACAGGGCTTATCGCTTTTCTTTTTTTTACCATCGAAGGAATGTTCCTGGTTTCCAACCTGAGTAAATTCAGCCAGGGCGGATGGTTTACGTATGCTATTGCTTTTGGCTTCTTCCTGCTCATGTTCGTACTGCTCAAGGCCCGGCATTTGCGCGACCGCCACACCGAGTTTGTAGACTTAAAGCATTATGTGCCGATGATCCAGGATTTACAAGCCGATACGGCGATTCAAAAAGAGGCTACCAATCTGGTATATATGGCGGTGGCCGACAGCAAGCGCTACATTGACTCCAATATTATTTATTCGATTTTTAAGAAAAGACCGAAGCGGGCGGATGTTTATTGGTTTGTTCACGTCGATACCGTGGATAGTCCCTATACTTCTAAATACTCCGTAGACACGATCATCCCCAAGAAGTGTTTCTTTATCCGTATCAAGTTGGGATTTAAGGCCGACCACCGGGTCAACCTTCTTTTTAATAAGATACTACACGAAATGGCTGAAAATGCGGAGATTGATATGGTGAGCCATTATGATTCGTTGAGGAAACACAGCATGCCCGCCGATTTTAAGTTCATTATCCTTCATTCCCTTGCATCGGTAGACAGCGAGATATCTGCATTTGATGACCTGATCATCAATGGCTACCGTTTTATCAAGCGTCATAGCCTTTCAACCGAACAAATGTACGGTCTTGAGCTGGCCAATGTGGAAGTGGAACCCGTTCCCATCATGGTTGGCCCGCCGGCCAAGGTTCGGATCAAGCGTGAAAAGGAAGACGTAGAACGGGAAAAAGAATTACGCTACCACGAGCAGAGCAAGTGAAGTCGGTTGCCGGTTGCGGGTTGCCGGTCCGTTTGTTGCTAACGACTTTTAGTGAGCCCTGGATTGAGAACGGCGTGAAATGGGTTGCCGGTTACCGGTTGCCAGTCAGTCTGTTACTCGCGAATTAGTTTGAGCCACATGATCGGGAAAGACATCAATAAAGCAATTGCGCTGCTCGAGGCCGGTGAGCTTGTCGCGATTCCGACAGAGACGGTATATGGGTTAGCCGGCAATGCGTTGGATACCACTGCTATTACAAAAATATTTGTTGCCAAAAATCGTCCCTACTTTGACCCGCTGATCGTTCACGTCCCGTCTCTTCAACGCGCTGAACAGGTTGTCCGGTCCATTCCTGAAAAGGCCCTTATCCTCTCCAACCTTTTCTGGCCCGGACCCTTGACGATACTCCTGGACAAGAAACAAATTATTCCTGACCTCGTCACGGCCGGGCTGGATACCGTAGGAATTCGTTGCCCGCGCCATCCCCTCACGCTGGAACTCCTTCAAAAAATAAATTTTCCTCTCGCCGCGCCTAGTGCTAACCCGTTCGGGTATGTTAGTCCGACCCGGCCCGAACATGTAAGCGAACAACTCGGCGACAAAATTTCTTACATCCTGGATGGAGGGCCTTGCCCCATCGGAATTGAATCCACCATCGTTGGATTTGAAGACGATCAAACTATTGTATATCGGTTAGGCGGGCTCAGCCTGGAGAGCATCGAGGACGCTATTGGAGGTGTTTCGGTGCAAGGTCACTCCTCAGCAAACCCAAAAGCACCGGGACAACTGAACAGTCATTATGCTCCGCGAAAGCAGCTGGTGCTGGGAACTTTTCCGCAGCTCTTCAAGACCTATGGCCAGGTTCAGGTTGGAACGCTGTCGTTCAAAACACTTTTTCAAGAAGTAGAAAAACGGAACCAAATTGTCCTTTCTCCGTCCGGAAATCTGGAGGAGGCGGCACGAAATCTGTTTTCCGGTTTAAGGGAATTGGATAAGATGGAGGTGAGCATCATTCTGGCGGAAGAAGTTCCCGACATTGGAATAGGAAAAGCGATTAATGACCGTTTGCGCCGAGCGGCCGCCCAGGCATAACCAGCAATCATGGAAGATAAAAAGAAAATTCTTGTCCTTACCGGTGGAGGAGATTGCCCCGGCCTC
>DATHFS010000741.1:0-2463 GCA_035317975.1 Cyclobacteriaceae bacterium
GGCCGGAACGAACTTGTACCGGGATTTACAGAGTGGCTCATTCCTATCAGAAGATTCCTCACGGCCGGGTGCGTGCTAATAGGAAAGCCGGAAGCGCTCGGAACGCCAGGGCGGCAGGGTGCGTGCGTTTGCTCAAGAATCCCTGGCACCCCGAGGAAGGAGGCGCTGAGGCACGATGCGCCGACTGACGAGGGGTTACCGGCTGATATACGCCTCGAGATGCTCGATGATGTCCTTTTGTTCTTCAATGACATGCCGGACGACGTCCCCAATGGAAATCATTCCCACCAGGTTGCCGCAATCAACAACGGGGAGGTGGCGGAAGTGTTTATCCACCATCATCTGCATGCACTCATCGATACTTGTATCCGGGGAAACCGTAAACGGGTTGCCCGTCATGAGTTCCTTGATCAGTGTGTCTTTGGAGGACTTCCCTTTTAAAATCAGTTTCCGGGCATAGTCCCGTTCGGTAAAAATGCCGACTAATTTGCCACCCGTATCGGTGATCAACAGGCCGCCAATGTTCTTGTCGCACATGATCTGGATGGCCTTAAACACCGTAACGCCCGGTTCTACCGAGTACACCGCATTTCCTTTGGCCTGGAGGATATTTCTGACTTTTCCCATAAAATCAACTATTTATGCAATCGATTGAAAAGATATAATTTTATGGAAAGAAAAGCAAAGGTCTGGCTGTCAAAATATTCTGCATGCCTCAAAAAAGCTCGCCAGGCTGAAGTCAGGGGCTGTCCGCCGTAGCCCCGATAGCTATCGGGGCGAAGGCCTCTCCCGCAACTTTTGCGGAAGGGGACATTTTAAAGTACAAGGACCAGGTTGGGGAAAATACCCATCCCCAGACTCAATACCATCAGCACCGCAAGCAGGACTTTTGTCGATAACGACAATGCCAAAGTTCCCAGCGGGGGCTCCTTAAAATACATCGCAACAATCACCCTAAAATAATAAAATACGCCGATCAGCGAGGTGACCACACCAAGGATGACCAGATTCAGGTATCCCTGATTGATCGCAATGGCGAATACCATGTATTTTCCTAAAAAACCTGCCAGGGGCGGAATTCCGGCAAGTGATAGTAAAGCGACGGACATGGCCAGGGCGAAAAAAGGACTTTTCTTAAAGAGTCCATTGAAACTGTCTACGCTGGCGGAAGCGTGCTGCTGCTCGATCAGATCCAATACACAAAAAGCAGTCAGGGTGGCCGCAGAATAGGCCGCCAAATAGTAGAATATCGCATTGCCCAAACCACGACCTCCTGCTACCAGGGCCAGGAGAATATAGCCGGCATGCCCGACACTGGAATAGGCCAGCATCCGCTTGACGTTGATCTGATAAACGGCCGTCACATTCGCCACCACGAGCGTCAACACCGTGATGACCAACAAGGCAAGGTGCACGGATGAATGAACCTGGGGAAAGCAATAGGCTAATAGCCGGAAGAATGCGGCAAACGCCGCGACCTTGACAACCGTGGACATCAAGGCTGTAATCAACGTAGGCGAACCTTCATATACATCAGGCGCCCAGAAATGAAACGGTACGGCCGAAACTTTGAACGCCATCCCGACTACAATCAGCAGGACACCGGCGTAAAAAAAACCCGGCAAGCCGGTGGAATGCGTCTGAATATAACCGGCAACCTTATCCAAATGAAAAAATCCGGTCGCGCCATATACGAGGGCGATGCCCATCAACAGGAAGCCCGTGGCAAATGACCCCATCAAAAAGTATTTAAAGGCGGCCTCGTTGGATAAAAGACTTTCTTTACGGCTGCCCGCCAATACGTAAAGGGACAACGATAAAATTTCGATCCCCAAAAACAGCATGGCCATGTTGTTGAACGAAGTTAGGACCATTCCTCCGACGATCACAAACAGGACGAGCGCTGCCTGATCGGTAACATGCGTTTCTTTGTGGAAATAATTATTGGCCATCCAAAACCAGAAAAAAGCAATGACGCAAATCAAGGTGCTGAAAGAAATCGCTATGTTGTCCATGACCACCATTCCATGGAAGTAGGACACATTCGTATTCCAATCCCTCACTCCCACCACGGTAGCAGCAGCAATTCCTAAAACTAAAAAAGGGATCAACCATTTTTTAAGATGGAGAAGCTCGGCGACTAACGACGCAACTCCTAATCCACAAATGACATACAAAGCATTCATTATTTCATGGGTCCTGTAACCTGAGAAGCTATTGTCAATACGTTATTCACTGCCAATTCCGACAACCCCAGCAAAGGAGCCGGATAGACCCCAATGAGCACGATCAGCGCCACCACGGGATACAAAATGACTTTCTCGCGCACCGTCAGATCAGCAAAAACCTGTGTCAATGAATTGGATTCACCCAGCATGGTGCGTTGGAATGTCCTGAACATATAGACGGCTCCGAGGATCGTGGTCAGTCCGGCCATCGCACCCACTATCACTTTGTATTTTA
>DATHFS010000742.1:0-5799 GCA_035317975.1 Cyclobacteriaceae bacterium
GTACGGAGCCCCAGAAACAGGCGAGGCATGAGGGGATAATTAAAACTCATGTGGCATTCTTCTCCTTTGCCGAAGTAAGCCGCGGCGTCTTCCGGCCAGAGATTGGCTTCGGCGATGAGAATTTTGTCTTCGTAGTGCTTGTCGATGTGGGCCCGCAGTTTCTTGAGAAAGACATGGGTCTCGGGAAGGTTTTCGCAACTGGTTCCTTCCTTTTCAAACAAAAATGCGACCGATGAAAGGCGGAAGCCATCGACCCCGAGTTTCAACCAAAAGTCAACCACTTTTATGATCTCGTGCTGTACTTCCGGATTTTCGAAATTCAATTCCGGCTGATGCCGGTAAAACCGGTGCCAATAGTATGCCTTGGCCTCGTTGTCCCAACTCCAATTGGAAGACTCTTCATCGGAAAATATGACCCGTGCTTCCTTGAATTTTTCCGTTGTCTCGCTCCACACGTAGTAGTCCTTATAGCGGGACCCCGCCCTGGCCCGGCGGGATTTTTCAAACCAGGGGTGCTGATCGGAAGTGTGGTTCAATATCAATTCTGTTACAACACGGATCCCCCGCTGGTGCGCCTCCTTTAGAAATAACTTAAAATCTTTTAGCGTTCCGTAATCGGGATGGATGTCACAATATTCCGTAATGTCAAAACCGTCGTCCTTGAGCGGGGAAGGATAAAAAGGCAACAGCCAAAGCGCATTCACCCCAAGGTCTTCCAGATAGTCCAGTTTTTGAATCAACCCCGGGAAGTCGCCAATACCGTCGCTATTGCTGTCGTAGAACGAGCGTACGCTCAACTCATAGAAGATGGCGTCCTTAAACCACAGCGGATCCTTTTTTCCGTTAGCCGTCATACGTTACATATTGGACAGGTGTAATTGCAGTTTAAATAAATGAAATGGCATTTTATTGGGGTTCAGTTCAACGTAGTTCCACTCTTCCGTCCAGGTATAATGCTCGTCGGTGATCAGGTCGTTGACCTTCACGTTGATCTTGTCCCCCAGCTTCAATCGTTCTTTGGGCAATTGCACATACCCCGATTGATTCGTGTGGGGATCGAGCGTCACCACGACCAGAATGATGTTTTCCAGGTCATCCGTTGCCTTCAGGTAAGCGATCAGATTCGGATTTTCGATCGCGCAGAATTGGATATTCCAGGTCGACTGAAGCGACCTGTTTTCCTTGCGCACTTTGTTGACAATGGAAATAATATCCGTCATCCGGTTTGTCCGTTTCCAATCGTGCTGCTTGATCTCGTACTTTTCCGAATTGAAGTATTCCTCTCTTCCCTCCATCGGTATAGTATCATAGAACTCGAAAGCAGGACCATAAATTCCATAATTGGAAGAGAGGGTTGCCGCCAGGGCAAACCGCAGGATAAAGCTATTCTCTCCCTGGTGTTGCAAATGATAGGGAAGGATGTCCGGTGTATTGGGCCAGAAGTTGGGCCGGAAATAATTCCTGGACGGCGAAAGGACAAGCTCGTTCATATAGTCGATGATCTCTTGCTTGCCCACCCGCCAGGTGAAATACGTATAGCTTTGCGTAAAGCCGGCTTTGGCAAGGGAACTCATGATCTTCGGCCGTGTAAAGGCCTCCGCCAGAAACACTACATCGGGGTGTTGCCGGTTCACTTCACCAATAACCCACTGCCAAAATGGAATGGGCTTGGTGTGAGGATTGTCGACCCTAAATATCGTTATGCCTTGTTCTACCCAGTAAAGAATCACTGACTTGAGCTCTTCCCAAAGTTCTTTCCAGTGCTCAGTCCCAAAGTTGAAGGGGTAAATATCCTGGTATTTTTTGGGAGGATTTTCAGCATATTGGATCGTCCCATCCGGGCGTTGCTTAAACCACCCGGGGTGCTCCTTGACATAGGGATGATCAGGCGCACATTGAAAAGCAAGGTCGAAACCAATGTCGATACCGAGTTTCTTTGCTTCGGCAATCAATTTTTTATAATCCTCCAGGGTACCCAGTTCGTGCAGGATCGATTTATGTCCCCCTTCGTCGCTCCCGATTGCCCAGGGCGATCCCGGCTCGGCCGCCTGGGCGCGGATGCTGTTGTTCTTTCCTTTGCGGTTAACTTTTCCGATGGGATGGATGGGCGGGAAATACAAAACGTCGAACCCCATGGCTGCAATGCGCGGCAACAGACGGATGCAATCCTGAAAGGTCCCGTGTTTGCCGGGCTGCAAGGAGCTTGATCTCGGAAACAATTCATACCACGTACTAAACAACGCTTTTTTATGCTCGACCACAATCTCGAATTCAGGGGCGATGGTCACATCCTCTTTCAGCGGGTGTTCCTGGACAATACGGGCAAAGTCTTCCGTCAACACGAGGTTCTTGGCTTCGGCATAATGACCCTTATCTTCCAATTTCTTCGCGAGGTTTAGCAACAGCGGATTGCTTGTCCCCGCCAGTTTTTTCAGGAAGATCGCCCCTTCCATTAATTCGATATATACCTCTACTTTGGCTGCTGCTTTTTTCCTGAACCCATCGAACCAGGTATCGAAATGATCTACCCAGGCATGAATCGTAAAATCATATTTTCCAATTTCAGTAACAGGAAAGGAAGCAATCCACTCGTCATTGAACGTAGGCCGCATTTCCACCTGACTCCAGTCCGGTGCATCTTTTTTCTTGAATAAGACACTGGCCCGGATGTGATCGTGGCCATCGGCAAAAATAGAGGCGGTCACGTCCACCCGTTCGCCGACGGTTCGTTTGGCAAGGTATGCACCGCCGTCCACCACGGGCTGTACATTCTCAATGATCACGCGCACTTTACCGTTTGTCATTTTTTGCCCGGCGAATATAATTTCAAATCCTACTTGATCTTAAAAATGAAAGAACTGAAGGGAGGAATATCCAACTCAAATGTGAAATTCTTGTCCAATCCTACATCCGTACTGCTGCGCAGCATATCATGGCCGATGTAGGTCTGGTCCGGTTTCAACGCAAGCCTGTCAACAGCCTCTTTTGAAAGCTGAATCCGGACGTGCTCGGTTTGCCCATTGAACCCGGAGACAATGACCAATCGTTCTTCGCCGGCTACCCTCACAAAAGCATGAATTTTATCGGACGTATTTTTTGATTGAACATTGTGTTCGGTCAGGTCGACATAGTCTCCTTCTGCAATGGCCCGGCTGGTATTCACATAGGTCAGGACATCACCATAAAATTGCCGGAGTTGTTTTTGTTCATCGCTCAATCCACCCCCGTCATACTTACCGCCGTTGATCCATTTTTGGTGTTCCGGCACACCCCAATAATCAAACAAGGTCGTTCGACCATCCTCTCCGCCAAATCCCTCTACGCCTGCACCAGGTTCTCCAACTTCCTGGCCAAAATAGATCATCACGGGTCCTTTGTCGATCGCTGCGCTGATGACCATGGCCGGAACCGCTTTCCAGGCATCCCCGGCAAAAGCAGGTGAAGCAACGCGCTGCTCGTCGTGGTTCTCCAGAAAGTGAACCATGTTGTGATTGATACCGGCCAGGCTTTGCTGTATTTTAGGAATATCGGTGACGCTTGCTTTTTGATTTACCAGCAAGCGAAGCGTGTCATACAGTTGAACCTTATCATAGAGAAAATCAAACCGGCCCGAGTCCAGGTAATTCCGGTATTGTGAAGGGTTATAAATTTCAGCAATAAAAATCGACTCCGGGTTGGATGCCTTTACCTGTGGAATAACCCAATGCCAGAATTCCACCGGCACCATCTCGGCCATATCGCACCGGAAGCCGTCCACTTTCTTGCCGGCCCAAAACAAAAGTATATCTCTCATTTTCTCCCAGGTGTTGGGGATCGGCTCGAAATGCAGCGTGTGCCCTTTTTGAATATCGACACCATAATTCAACTTCACGGTTTCAAACCATTCGTTAACACCCGGACTAGCGGTAAACTGATCATTGCCCGTCACTTTCGCAGGCGTCTCTTCAAACTTGCCGTCTTTGGTGGGGAAGGAATAGGTCCCCAGTGATGTATATTCTTTGGGTGGCTGAAAGGATTGTCCGGGCAAATAGTAGAAATTATTATTCGGTTTAAATGAAACGGTCTTATCATCTTCCTCGCCCAGGTCTTTTGTTCCTTCCGGTTTCTTATCCGACTTGTATGCGCGCGCTACGTGATTGGGTACAAAGTCAATGATGACGCGCATCCCTTGCCGGTGGGTTCGCTCGATCAGTTGTTCAAACTCCTTCATGCGGTTAGGAACGTCCACCGCCAGGTCGGGATTGATGTCATAATAATCTTTGATGGCATAAGGAGAACCGGCCCTGCCTTTGACCACATCGGCATCGTCCAGTGGAATTCCGAATTTCGTGTAATCCGTAAGGACAGCATGCTCGATCACACCGGTATACCAGATGTGGGTTATCCCCAACGCTTTGATTCCCTTCAGCGCTGCTTCATTAATATCATTGATTTTCCCAACTCCATTTTCTTCCAGGGTTCCAAATGGCTTGTTCGTTGTTTTTTGATTCCCAAACAAGCGGGTCATCATTTGGTAGATCACGACCTTACGGGAGTTGCTTTTCATTGGCAGGGTATCGGGGATTTTCTCTAATGGGCCTGTACAGCCCAAAAGCAGCAGGAATAATAAACTTAAACCGGTAGAATTTCTTGCCATGACCTGATCAAGTCCCAAGATAGAAAATTCATAAGTCCATTACCCATCAAAGAAAAGAAAGAAAAGGGGGTCCAAACAGATGCAAACGTTTGAATACTTCAAAAGGCTTTCTTAAAACGTTTTGAAGATCGCACCCAACACAGGGCAAGAACCGTAATGCAAATCAAAAGACCCAGAAATTCCCTCGATTCCTCGATATAGGGATATTGCATCTTGGCCAGATCATCAAAGAGTAAAGACCGGTCGGATGACGCAAGCCAGGTTCGAATGGCGGGAAATAAGATGATCGCATAGACGCCATAGCACACGAACTGTATGATCATGAGCCATCGGATATAGTAGGCGAAGGCGGCCATCACACAGACAACCGCCATGGTCCCGTAGATCAGGATCCAGGTGATCGGGTCCGGATCGTTGAGCTGCAGGGATGCAAATACCAAAAATAGAACAGCAAGAAGGAAGTTTACGTATCGCATAGTTAAAAAATTGCTCCTGCAATGGTGGCCGTCATCATCGTCGCGAGGGATGCCGCAATCATCGCCCGGAAACCAAGTTTAGAAATATCGCCCTGACGCGTCGGCGCCATTCCTCCTATCCCGCCAATCTGAATGGCAATGGAACTGAAATTGGCAAAACCGCAAAGCGCATACGTTGCTATGCGGATGGATTTTTCACTCAGTATCCCCGCTGATTTCATATTCGCCAGATCAAGATAGGCCACAAATTCGTTGATCACCATCTTTTGTCCCAGCAGACTCCCCACCGACAACGTCTCACTCCAATCTACTCCCATGACAAAAGCAAAGACCCGGAAAACCTGCCCCAGAATATATTGAAGTGAAAATCCTTTAAAGGTACCGCCCGTACTGGATACGACGAAATCATTTAACCCTGTATAGGCCCCGATAAAGTCGACCATCACCCAATTGACAGCGTAAATGATCGCAATAAATGCCAGTAACATCGCCGCGATATTGATCGCCAGCCTCATTCCGTCCGAGGCGCCTTTTGCCAGTGCATCTACCAGGTTCACACCGATCTGCTCCTGACTGACTTTGAGTTCACGGTCAATTTTTTCGGGGTCGGATTGGGGAATAAAGAGCTTTGCCAGAATGATGGCAGCCGGAGCATTCATAATGGAAGCAGCCAGGAAATAGCTGGCA
>DATHFS010000743.1:0-2013 GCA_035317975.1 Cyclobacteriaceae bacterium
ATGGCCAAAAAATACTTTGGCGACGATGATCCGATTGGCCAACTGATTAAGGTCTTCCGGTACGATCCCGATGGACAAGGCAAGGAATATAAAGTTACCGGCGTGATCGAAGATTGTCCGACCAATTCACAATTTCACTACAATTTCCTGGTGTCGTTCAAAACACTTGAAGTGTATGACCCGGAAGTAGTAGGGGAATATGGATGGTACAACAATAGTTACTATACTTACCTTCTCCTGAAATCAGGCAAAAGTCCACGACAACTCCAATCGAAATTCCCGAAATTTCTTGAAAAGTACATGGGCGTGCATAACAAAGAGTGGAAGATCAGCTATGCCTATTTTTTACAACCCCTCTCTGATATTCATCTACAATCCCACCTTCGTTATGAAATCAGGGAAACCAGCAGCGTCGGCTACGTCGTGATCTTTGCCACCATCGGGATGATGGTACTCCTTCTGGCAAGCATTAATTATGTGAATCTCTCTACCGCGTTCTCCTCCAATCGATTCAGAGAAGTGGGAATGAGAAAGGTGATGGGTGCGATGAAAAAACAATTGGTGGGGCAATACCTTATTGAATCCTGGCTGATGGCATTGCTCTCCCTGGCACTCGCCTTTGCTTGGATAGAACTCTCGCGACCGCTGTTTGAAAGTCTTACAGGCAAGCCGGTGGTCGGCTTATACACCCTTGCCACAATGGTCATTTTGCTGGGCACAGCAACGCTAGTCGGGCTTTTTTCCGGTCTTTACCCTTCCCTGGTGCTTTCTTCTTTTAGCCCTGTGAATATTCTTAAAGGCCAACTGAAAACCGGTACTTCCGGGGTATGGTTGAGGAAGAGCCTGGTGGTGATACAATATTCTATCACCATCATTCTTGTTAGTAGCATTCTCGTCGTCCAACTCCAATTGAAGTTTATTCAAAATAAGGACCTGGGGTTCGATGCCAGCAAGTTGTTGCTACTCGGGGTTAATGGAAGCCGGGAAGTAATGAACGGGTATGATGCCTTTGCGAATGATCTGCTTACTCGTTACCACGTATCCGGCATGACCAGGTCCAACACCACCCTCGCCGGCGGGCTTGGAAATTCAGTAGCCGTAATGGAAGATGCAACCGGTAAAAAAGTGAATGCAACCGTGTACAGAATACGCGTGGATCACGCCTACCTTGATGTTTACAAAATGAATTTGATAGCCGGCCGTTTCTTCTCAAAAGACATTTCTTCCGATTCAACAAAGGGGTTTATTGTGAATGAGGCTACCATCAAGACCTATGGTTATCACGATGCTGCAGATGCGGTCGGCAAGTCGTTCAGCTTTGGCGGAAATGAAGGAACGATTATTGGTGTTGTGAAAGACTTTCATTACAATTCCCTGCAATACAAAGTTGAGCCCACGTGCATGTCCCTGCTTCATAATAGCTTCTCACGGATAACCGTGCGATTCAGCGGCGGCATCCAGGAATCGATGGCGATCGCTACCGACGCGTGGAAAAAACACTTCCCGAACAGCGTCATGGACTTTGAGTTTGCAGAAGATGCTTTGAATTCACAATATCGATCAGAACTGCGCTTTTCAAAAGTCTTCATCGTGTTCTCTGCTATTTCATTGGCGATTGCCGGCCTTGGATTGTTTGCGCTGGTGTCGTACACCGTGGAAAGCCGGACAAAAGAAATTGGAATCCGCAAAGTCCTCGGAGCGTCGGTTTCAGGCATTTTTAGCATGTTGTCCAAAGAATTTCTTTTGCTCATCGTCATCGCGTCCGTCATCGCTGTACCGGTGGGCTATTATTTTATGAAGCAATGGCTTCTTGAATTTGCTTACCGGATTGAACTCACGCCCGCTGTGTTCCTGTTGGCCGGGTTGCTGGTGCTCCTCATTGCGTGGTTGACCGTAAGTCTGCGCACGATCAAAGCAGCGATGTCAAATCCGATTGAGTCATTACGAACAGAATAATTTATTTTCCCGCAGATCTCGCAGATTTACGCAGAATAGGCTAGCTCATTGGGGCGT
>DATHFS010000744.1:0-8743 GCA_035317975.1 Cyclobacteriaceae bacterium
ATAGTACCGGGAAGGAGTGTTCCATCAGCGCCCCAATCAAACAGCAATGCACCATTTATATAAAATACTTCATGTCCGCCACCGAATGTTACCACAATATGAGTCCATGTTCCCTGAGGCACCGAACCTTCATGCTGATCCTTGTCATACGAGATCGTGTCGGCGCCGGACAATACCCGCGTGGTGAAGAATGCCATGGGTGCATATTGGAGTTGTAACTTATATCCATATTTACGGTTCATGGCCACCATGTATTGATAAGGAAAAATGGAAGTTTCCACATCCTGTTTTTCCCACAGTGAAATAGAGATCGTTCCCGGATTCAGGGCAGCGGCGTAAGGAATTTCAACATTTTGACCTTTATCAAAATGCAATGCCCTGCCAACATCTCCGTAGCGGTCTGCTGCCAGCGAAGGCACTCCGGTTCCGGCCCAATAAGGATCGCCTGCTTTAAGGGCACCATGATGGGTGCCGGCATAGTCTTTAACAACAGCGTCGGCGGCAGAGGTCGTGATCTCATCGAATGTCCACTGACCGACCAGGTTGGCCGCATCGATCGCAACAACCAATTTGCTATTGTACGTCAGCGTAGCGGCGGCCAAACTGGCAACTGCAGCGGTTACATCCGCCTGCGTAGCGTTGGCATTATCCAGGATGCTTTGCGCCTGTGTAATGGTTGCCGTAAAAAGAGCTTGAGATCCCCTCAGGTAATTGCCTCCGGCAACTCCTTCATGCGTGGTCGTAATCAACGCACTTGCTGCTGCGACCGCCGTGGTCAAGTCGGTTTTGATGACAATCTCATCCTTATTCTTGTTGCATGCAACGAGCGCCCACGCGATAAACAGGATTATACCCACACTGAGAAGCACCTTCACATTTCTTGTTTTCATAATGGTAGTTTATTTGTTTGGAATACCTAAAAAGAGTCATGGAATCAGGTGCTCAAGACCCTTTTCTGGAATGTCTCTACGGAAATATTCGTGCCCGACTATTGTTGAATTAAACGGGCGTTATTGCGCCTGCTATGGAGGGTGTGAGAGGAGTTGTAGAGTTTTCTCCACGGAATCGGTGATCGGTGATCGGTGGTTTGTCCCTGGCGAGGTAGTCCGACCCATCGGTCCTCGTGCCCTTGTTGGTGTTGTGCGTTGGCGTGCGCGGGGATCACCAACAAGCACACCTGAGAAATATTTATGGTGCTCCGAATGAGTAGGTAATCGTGGACTTAGAAAGGGAGAAATTTCACGTAACGACTCGCTCAATAGGGAAACTGTCATCCCGTGCCACGCAGTAGTTTTCTATGGAATGATGAACTTTCATGAGCCGGGATCCCTAATAAGTTGCTGGTCACTTGTATAAAAAGCTACGCGCGTGGTTGACGAAAGCCAAGGCAAGGGCCTATTTCATTGAAACTATGCAGCCATCAAACTGGGATCCCGGCTCATGCGCCAGGCAGCATTTCATAGATGAGGGGTGCGTGGCCGGGATGACAGGAACTACGGCTCAATCAACACCTTCCTGTAAACAATACCCGTTGTTGTTTCAACCTTGAGGATAACCAACGCCCTTGCCATTTGATCAAATTCTACTACCAGTTTTTCATCATCAACATGGTAAGACACACCGGTTATCTTCCTCCCTGTCACATCGACGAGTTCGACATTCGTTGCCGGTTGTTGAAGGCCTTTCACGAAAAGGATATGGCTGGCGGGATTTGGATAGACCGTTATCCCTTGTCCCGGTTCATTCCGAACGGCAGTAACCGTGTTCCACAATGTTTTAAGAGTTTCGATTTCATTCGGGGCTAGCGCTTTATCGTAGATCCTCACTTCATCCAGGGTACCCCGCAAGTAATAATTGGAGGTGCTGGCGTCTTTTTTACCAAACGTAATCGATTTCGAGGTAGTAGACATGGGTCCCGTATCCGCTAAGAATGTGTCCAGGAATCCGTCAACATACAGCTCCATGGAGTATCCTGTGTAAACCGCAGTAAAATGGTAGAAGTGGTTCAGCACCAAAGGAAAAGAAGTATCCAGGTCGATGGTAGATGAAATCGTTTTTACCGTCCACCTCAATTTACCATTGGGTATGATGGATACTTTCCACCGTTCTTCATAACTTCCGTGGGAGATCACGTAGGTCTCCTCCGGAACCCCGTCGAGCTTCACCCAAAAGGCAAGCGTTATTTGATTCTGGAAATTGAGACTGGCATCATTGGGGACATAAATGATATCGCTGCCGGATGAAAAATGATATGCCTTGTCGGGTTCTCCGCGGGCATCTTCTGTAAGGGTGGCACCTTGTAACACCGCGTTGTGGCCATTACCGCTGTAGTCCAGTACATTGCCGTCCATCGGATAGTAAGCAAAAGGGGCTGTTGTGCCACTGCTCTTCGCTTTCACCAGGACTTGCTTTTTCGCAGTGGCTTTCAATCCATCCGAATTTGTAACCTCGCAGGCGATTTCAAACAAGCCTTCACTTGCTGGAAGAGTCCAGCGGACCAATGAATCATTCTGACTAAGGATAGCCCCTCCGGGCAAAGTCCATTTATAAACACCTCCATCTGCATTCGTTGCTTTACAAACGAGTGTTGCTACATGGCCCGTATAATACCATAAACTGTCCACCGTAAATCCGCTAATCACAGGCGCCACAGGGATGTGGGCTACGACATGAACTTGAATACTGTCCGTGGCAGAAACCGAACCTGAAACCACTTGCAGTCGCAGCGAGTACCTTCCGGCAACCTGAGGAGCGGTAAACGTAAATGCATCGGTTGATGAAGACAATGACATAACACCATTTATGAACCAATTATAGGTAACAGACCCCGGTGCATTCTGCAACGAACTGTAAACAGGTACCTGCTGGTCAAATTCAACCAGGGTGTCCACGACGGCCAGCGAGTTGATCCTGAACTTGCCTGCAAAATCGTATCCATAGTGATAATCCACTACCTGGCTGCCCAGGTACAATTTTCCATCCGAAGGAACGGGTGTTGAATTTTGTGGAAGATAAACCAACAGCATGGCTTGGTCGGCCGGTACCGTGATGAGTGTGTTCCCGGTAGCTCCTGCCTTTATAACCGTTTGGGAAACTGCATCGTAAATGTCGTATGCCTGCGCTCCCAGCGGCAATGTTATTTGTTTTGCCGATGTATACGGATTGTACACAATGAATGAGGGAAAAGTATTCTGACCAAAGAAGTCCGTTTTATTCACATTCAGTAACAGGATTCCATCGACGTCCGTCGAATCCACCAATGCGGCCAGGTAGCCGACGTGGGAGGCGCCATACAAGCCCAGGTTGGTTTGTGCCCAACCGTTTCTTTTTGCATCGCCTGTGCCGTAAAGGTTTATGCCGTTATTGGTTTGCTTTAGCGCTTCGTAAGGAATCACCGAATGCGGATCGTATGTAGAACTCCAGGTAAAATCATCCTGATTAGCCTGCGGCAGGTAGGCCCGGTAAAATAGCCGGCTCGCATTGGCGAGGTTGAGGGTCCATTTCGCAATAGCGCGCGCAAAACGCTTATCGTATTTCACCATCGGCACCAGCGCAGCGGCCTGCTCGAATCCATTCATCGCAAAGGCATAGCCCGTATTGGGATTATCGACCTCCCCTACCAGTCCAGAGACATCCGTACTTCCTCCATCGCCCCATGAACCCACGATGGTTCCCCAATTTCTCTTAGAACTTTGATCAAAGCTCCAGTTCACCATTTTAGCTATATCATAATTCGTTCCTAATTCCGCATTCATTTTGGCCGCCGCAAACGTTCCATAAGGCAATTGAATTTCATAGGCGGGGTTGAAACTTAACGCGGACAGAAACCCTAAGGCCATCTGTGCGCCCTCCAGATATTTTTTATTTCCTGTTTTGAGCCAGGCATGATACAAGATCCAACCTATCGTACCGGCTGATTCAGGTTCACTTACACCTGAACTTTTGGGTGTCATGGTAGCCAGGTTAAATCCCCGGTAGTCCATCTGAGGGACAGTCCACGGCGTAGTGGAACCGCCCATAACTTGCACCGCCTCTAACCACCGATCGGCAATCGTGGTAAACTGTTCGTTAAAGTCCAGTGTATTCGGATACTGCGAGTACAACTGATAAAAAAATACATTGGGCATCATATCATACCACCAGTCTGAACCGCTGGAGGAAGAATAGCCATTGAGGTAAACGTTTTGTCCATTGGCTTTATTAAAAAAGTCTTTCACTTTCAAGACCCAGTTTGTTCCATTTTGATTGGATTTGTCAATGCCCACGAGCGAGGCTCCGACAACGCAAGGTATGATATTGATGGCCTCGGCCTGGTTGCCACTGCTGGATGAGCCAACATAAGAATCCAATAAGATGGGTTGAAGGGAAGGATAGTTAACGCCACTTGCCTTCAAGTGCATTACCGGAAGATATTGCCCGGTAGCATTAAGCGAAAAAATGACAGAATCGTATTGGAAGGCCACTTTCTTCCAGTCCCTCATAACATAAGGCATTGGAACATTGGACATTTGCTGAACCTGGGTAATGTCCAGTTGGCCCACTTGAGCTATCGCACGCAGGGAAAATAAACTGATTCCTAACAAAAAAATGAAGCTCGCCTTTCTCATCAACCACATACTTTTCATTTCAACCCTTGTTTTCAATTTGAATCAATAGTTCATAATCAATCTAATAATAAGAATCACAGTTCAGGCAATTAAAAAGGAACAGTGTTGCCACTATTCCTTTTTACCATCATTGCATTCAACTAAATTTTAAAACCCTACGGTTTTTCCAAATTATAAATGCTGGTTACCTGCGCTTGTGTAAGAACTGATTTATAAATCCGTATTTCATCCAGTGTTCCATGGAAGTACCCACCGAAGTCTGCATCGTAACCACCGGTTGGCAAATCCTGACCAAAGATGAGGTTGACCGGTTTGGCAGCAAGGGAGATAACTGTTCCGGGAGTCGCGGCATTAGTGCCAGTTCCCCAATCTATTGTCTGCACCCCGTTCACGTAGAATATCTCGTGTCCGGCACCAAAAGTGGCAACAACATGATACCATGTCCCCTGAGTAAGGGGAGCACTTCCAAGACCTGCATCATGATCATAGATAGTTGTGTCCCCGGGCGATCTAGCAGCGCGGGCCGTAAAGAATGGCTGTGGAGTTCCTTGAAATTGAAATTTATATCCATTCCACCTGTTCATCGACACCATGTATTGATCAGCGAAGAGAGCAGTTTCCACGTCTTGTTTGGCCCATAATGAAACTGACATCATTTGAGGGTTGAGAGATGTGGCGTAAGGTATTTCAACATTTTGTCCCTTATCGAAGTGCAGGGCCTTGCCGGTAATCCCATAACGGTCTGCCGCCAGCGTCGGAACTCCGGTTCCGGCCCAATGAGCATCCCCGGCTTTAAGGGTGCCATCATGCGTGTTTCCTGAATAATCTTTTACTACTGCGTTTGCTGCGGCGGTTGTAATTTCATCAAACGTCCATTGGCCAACCAGATTGGTCGGATCGATGGGAGTAACCAAAGCGTTCGAGTAGGTGGCCAACGCCGCGGCTAAATTGGCAATCGCTGCCGTTACCTGTACCTGAGTAGCGTTCGTATCATCTGCAACGACCTGCGCCTGCGCAATAGCAGCGATCAATGGAGCCTGAGATCCCTTGAGATAATTACCCGCTGCAACTCCTTCATGAGTAGAGAGAACCAACGCATTCGCCGTAGTAATAGAGGCGGTCAAGTCGGTCTTGACCACGGGCGGAGTAGCGTCCTTTTTCGAGCATGCAACGAGCGCCCATGCAATAAGCAGGACGACTGCTGCATTAAGAAGTACTTTCACATTGTTTGTTTTCATAATTGATTGTTTAATTGTTTAAAGGATTAAGACTTATTCTAATTTGTAATTGCTGGATTTGTGTCCAGTTCCGATTGCGGAATAGCGAAGTACCGTTTGCTGTAAGTGAAGCCGGTGCTTCCCAATGCAGCTTCAGCCGCCTGTTGCCCATACCGCATGAGATCAAAATACCGGTGAAATTCAAATCCAAGTTCTACCCTGCGTTCATGACGAATGACGTCCCGCAACGCTTGTTGCCCTCCGTTATTTACATCGTCTAATAGCCCGGGCGGTATAACGCCAAATCCGGGCAACGCGCTGTCGTAGAGGTAACTTTCTCTCGCCCTTTTACGCACCGTATTGAGCGGAACGATCGCTTCGCCTCCACGACTCAATTCATTCAACGCTTCTGCCTTCATGAGAAGTATATCGGCATAGCGGAGATAGACATAGTTCAGGCCGGAGTCACCGATGGGCAGCAAGCCCTTCTTCGGTTCAGAACTTTTTCTATTGAGATAGCCGGTGGGCGACCAGGATGGATCGAATGGTTCCCCGTTCACCCATTTATTTCCGGCACGGCCGACAGTATAATCGAGTCGCGGATCAGGCGTGCCCAACAGGGTTACTTCAAATTCATCGATGAAGCTCTGCAAGGGCGCGTTAAAGTAATATCCGTTGTAGGTGGATGGCGAAAAATACTGGCTCAAGAAACTCCCCAGCGAAGGCGATTGACCGCGAAGTTGCTGTATTTCAAAAACAGATTCGGCGTTATTTTGCGTAGAGTCCAGGAAGTTGTTCTTATAGACCGGCACCAGGCTATACCCTGCCGATGCGTCGAGCGAATCAATAGCAGTCAGGACATCAGTCCATTCACCCTGATAAAGATGGGCTTTTGCCAACAAACCCCAGGCTGCCCCTTTGGTCGCCCTTCCCATATCAGAAGCTGAATAGATTTTGGGCAATACTTTAACCGCCTCCTGAAGGTCGGTTTCAATCTGCTGGTATATCGCCGCCACAGCGGATTTAGGCAAATTGATTTCGGCGGAAGAAGTTGGCGGCAGTAGTTTGAGCGGAATATCTCCAAAAATATTTACCAGGTTGAAATAGAAATAGGCTCGCAGGAATTTAGCTTCTCCAAGGATTCTGTTTTTAAGAGCGGGGTCCATAGTGATGCCGGGGACATAGGAAACCACATAGTTGGCGCGGGTTATCCCATCGAAGTATTGTTTCCAGGTATTTTCCAATACCGTATTACTCCGCACGTAATTGAATAGGTCGATGAATTGGATATCGCTCTGGTCTCCCGAGCCTCCGCCTTTTGTTGCATCATCGGATGCCACATCACCGAAAACCCACAATCCATTATTGGTCGATATAAAAGAGGCACTGTTGTATATCCCGTTAACGGCCAGGATAGCATCTTGCGGGGTTTGGTAAAACGTAGAACTGGAGAATTTGCCCTGAAGGTTTTCTTCCAAAAAATTGGAACAACTGATCCCTGTCATCAGGAAGAGTAGTATGAGAATTCCGGTTATCTTCTTCATAGTCTTAGCGATTAAAAAGTAAGGTTCACTCCGACATTGTACGATTTGGCCGCGGGGTAGGTACCCCAATCGATGCCGTTGGCCCTGTCGCCATCCGTCTTCGAATTATCACTTACGGTCATTTCAGGATCCATCCCTGAGTATTTGGTGAAGGTGAATAGATTGGTACCGGAGAAATAGACGCGTACCGCTGAGAAACCATACTTCAGAAGAACGTCTTTGGGAACAGTGTATCCTATCTGAAGATTCTTCAGACGGGTGTAAGAACCACTCTCGAGGAAGCGGGTCGATATCTGCGTATTATTCCCCGAAGCCGACCACGAGGCACGCGGGTACTCGTTGCTCGGATTATCGGGGGTCCAATGTCCGGTGTAATAGCGTTCCGTAACATTGAAGGAGCGGTAAAAGCCTTCAATGTCTCTGTTCAACACGCTTAAGATCTTCTGTCCATAAGCACCCTGGAAGAAAACCGATAAATCAAAGTTTTTATACCCCATCATGATATTGAGGCCGGCGGTCACTTTGGGAATCGCGCTCCCGACATGTTTCCGGTCACTGTTGAGATCAATTTTGCCGTCCTGATTTTGATCTTTGAATTTTACATCACCTGCCTTTATGGACCCTGCCGGCCCTTGATTCGCGTGCGTGAAGATCTCGCCCTGATTTTGGAAGATGCCCTCCATCTCCAACATGTAAAAAGAACCGATCGGATATCCTTTCTCCGTCAGGGTAGTGTACTGCGATCCGTACGCTCCACCCGGAATAGGCGAATCGACCGCCAGCACTTCATTGTGTATTAGCGCTCCGTTGGGGCTTATCGTATAAGTGAAATCCCCGATTTTATTCGAATAATTTAACGCCAACTCAATGCCGCTGTTTAAAACCTTTCCATTATTTACAACGGGCGGCGTAGCCAATCCGGCAGAAGAAGCGATCGGCTGGGTAACCAGCAACCTGGAAGTCACTTTATTAAAGTAGTCCAGTGACATCGACAACTTCCCATTCCACATTACCAGGTCAATACCTGTATTCAATTGACTGCTCGACTCCCATTGTATATTGGCATTTCCTAACTTCGATACAGCATAACCCAGGTTTTTTGTATTGCCTATAGAATAAGGATAGTTCACTCCGATTTCGTCGGAGAAAGCATAATTGGGAATTTCCTGATTCCCGATCACTCCGTAACCGGCCCGAAGCAAAAGCTTGTCAATCGAGGTATTGTCGATCAGGAATGATTCCTTATCGATTCTCCAACCTAAGGACCCGGCGTAGAACGTTCCCCAACGGTTGTTTGATCCGAACCGAGACGAACCGTCGCGCCGAAGGGTGGCAGAGGCGAGGTATTTTTCGTTGTAGTCATAACCGATCTTTC
>DATHFS010000745.1:0-5701 GCA_035317975.1 Cyclobacteriaceae bacterium
CCGGTATTGGCCCAAACCATTTTTCTGAAAGTTTTTTTACCTGATCGACGGTAACATTGCCTGCCACCACCATGACCGCATTGTTGGGAATATAGTAGTGAAAGAAAAACTCCTTCACGTCGTCCAACTTTGCCTGTTCAATATGGCTGATCTCTTTGCCGATGGTCGCCCACCGGTACGGGTGAGTTTGGTACGCCAGCGGCCGGAGTTTAAGCCAAACATCGCCGTAGGGTTGACTGAGGTATCGCTGTTTGAATTCTTCCACCACTACTTTGCGTTGTACCTCCAGTACCTTTGGGTCAAAAGAAAGTCCCATCATCCGGTCGCTTTCCAGCCAAAATCCAGTCTCGATATTCGCAGACGGCACGGTGAGATAGTAGTTGGTTATATCGGTACTGGTAAAAGCATTGTTCTCTCCCCCCACATTCTGCAACGGCTCATCGTAACTTGGAATGTTTATGGAGCCGCCAAACATCAAGTGTTCAAACAGGTGGGCAAAACCGGTTTTGTCAGGTCGTTCGTCGCGCGAGCCTACGTCGTACAAAATATTCATGACGGCGATCTGGACGGCGCGGTCTTCGTGGACCAATACACGCAGGCCGTTGTCTAACGTAAACGAGTGAAGAGAAATCATGTCCAAAAGTAAGAAAGAAAAGACGCTTCCCTCAACCTCCTTGAAATTCAATACTCATTTTGTAACTTGCTGATTGATTGATGTTAAATTATCAATTATCCTTTCTTACTTGCCGCTATCATGCCAACCGCATCGTTTCATCATTCTGCCAGTCCTGAGCCGCATCGCATCCGTACGTTGCAAATCCTGAAGCAATATCCGGAAGTAAAGAAGCTGATGGGTAAAAACCCATTGACGCTATTTGCCATTGTTGGCTTAGTGGGGGGAATGATTGCGTTGTCCTATTTCGTGAAGGATAGCCCATGGTGGGTTATCCTGTTGGTAGCCTATGGGGTCGGCGCGTTCTTCAATCATGCGCTGTTTGTCATGATTCATGAGTGCTCTCACCACTTGCTTTTTAAGAGCAAGGCGATGAATTACCTGGCTTCCATTCTTGCCAATCTGCCGCACACCGTGCCTACGGCGATTTCGTTTGCGCGATACCACATTAAGCACCATTCGTTTCAGGGCGTTCACGAGTTGGACGCCGACCTCCCGGACTATTGGGAAGCGAGGCTGATCAATAACTCTGCTGTCGGAAAAGCATTCTGGCTTTTGCTTTTTCCTTTTTTCCAGATTGCGCGTACGTTTCGCTTAAAAGAAATCAGGCCGGTGGACGGTTGGATCATCGCCAATTGGATCATTCAACTCTCGTTCAATGCAGCCTTTTGGATATTCTTTGGACCAAAGGCGTTCTTCTTTATGCTGATCAGTTTCTTTTTTTCAGTGGGCCTCCATCCCCTGGGCGCACGGTGGGTGCAGGAACATTACCTTACGCTGGATGAAAATCAGGAAACATACAGTTATTACGGGCCGCTGAACACCCTCGCCTTCAATGTGGGCTACCACAACGAACACCACGATTTCCCTTCGGTGCCGTGGAACAAGCTCCCGCAGTTGAAAACGGAAGCACCTGCCTTCTACGACACGTTGCTCTCACACCGATCCTGGACAAAACTTTTCCTGCGGTTCCTGTTTGATAAAAATATTTCTCTTTACGCCCGCACGGTGCGCAACGAACGCGGTAAAGTGAAACTGACCGATGAATCGAAGCCGGATCTGGAGATGGTTCGTGAAAGGTGTTGAAGTGTTAATGTGTTGAAGTGTTGAAGTTAGGGGGTCCCTATAGTAGCCGGGTACTGCCACCATCAATGCATCCCCACATCAACACACTATCTGTGCTAAGGTGTTGAGGTGTTAATGTGTTGAGGTAACGGTCCCACGCCGAGCCATCTGGTACCCCGACATCAACACATCGGCACATCAACACATCAACACAACTATGATATTCAATCGTAAAAAACTCACTGACGCCGAACTCCGGAATCTGTACGAGCAATTGCTTCTGCCTCGAATGATCGAAGAGAAGATGTTGATCTTGTTGCGACAGAATAAAATCAGCAAGTGGTTTAGCGGTATTGGGCAGGAAGCCATTTCCGTGGGGATTACCCAGGCCCTGGAACCCGATGATTACATTCTCCCGATGCACCGCAACCTGGGCGTATTCACCGGGCGCAAGATTCCGTTGCATCGCCTCTTTGCCCAGTGGCAAGGGACTTCCCTGGGGTATACGAAAGGCCGCGATCGCTCTTTTCATTTTGGCACAAACGAACATCATATCGTTGGCATGATCTCCCACCTTGGCCCGCAGAATGGGGTGGCCGATGGCATCGCGCTAGCCACAAAGCTGAAGCGGGAAAAAAAAATTACCGTCGTCTTCAACGGCGACGGAGGTACCAGTCAGGGTGATTTTCATGAGGCGGTAAATGTTGCAGCGGTATGGGACCTCCCTGTCATTTTTGTCATTGAAAACAACGGCTATGGATTATCCACGCCCAGTAACGAGCAATTCCGCTGCAAAAATTTTATTGACAAGGCGATCGGTTACGGTATCGAAGGCGTAAAGGTCGATGGCAACAATATCCTGGAAGTCTACGATACCGTACAAACCTGGGCTGAAACCTTGCGCTCAACGCCGAGACCCATTTTGCTGGAATGCATCACCTTCCGGATGCGCGGTCACGAGGAGGCATCAGGAACGAAATACGTTCCCAAAGAGCAGCTGGAAGAATGGGCCCAAAAAGACCCGCTGGAAAATTATGAGAACTACCTGGTCCTGGAAGGCGTAATCGATAAAAAAGGGATCGAAGTACTGCGCAAGAAAATCAAAAACGAAATTGAATCAGGCCTGGAGGAAGCGTTTAAGCAACCGTATCCCGATTCCGTGAGAAACCAGGAGTTGGAAGATGTTTATGCCCCGTTCAAACAGCACGTGATCAACCCGCAACGGGAGAAAAAATCAGAAAAGCGTTTCATCGATGCGATCAGCGATGCCTTATGTCAAAGTATGGAAAAGTATCCTGAGCTCGTTCTGATGGGCCAGGACATTGCCGGGTATGGAGGTGTTTTTAAGATCACCGAAGGCTTCATCGAAAAATTTGGAAAGGACCGCGTTCGCAATACACCGCTGTGTGAAGCCGCCATTGTCGGTACCGGGTTAGGCCTTTCCATCAAAGGAATAAAGTCAATGGTGGAAATGCAGTTTGCCGATTTCGTGACAGAAGGGTTTAACCAGATCGTCAATAATTTGGCCAAAACTCACTGGCGCTGGGGCCAGTCCGCCGATGTGGTAATCAGGATGCCAACCGGCGCCGGCACGGCAGCAGGTCCTTTTCACAGTCAGAGTAACGAAGCCTGGTTTTTTCACACACCCGGACTGAAAGTCGTGTATCCTTCCAATCCCTTTGATGCTAAAGGATTGCTCAACGCAGCACTGGAAGATCCAAATCCATACTTGTTTTTCGAACACAAACTTTTGTACCGTTCCCTGAAAGAGGCCATCCCGGATGATTATTATACAATAGAAATCGGAAAGGCAAGGCTCGTTGAAAAAGGTACGGACCTATCCATTATTACTTATGGACTGGGCGTGCTCTGGGCTGTAGAGACGATGGCTTCTATGCCCGATATAAAAGCGGACATTTTGGATTTGAGGACATTACTACCATGGGATGAGGAAGCAGTGGCCGAAACCGTGAAGAAGACCAACAGGGTAATCGTCCTTCACGAGGACACACTGACCGGAGGTATCGGAGGAGAGATCGCTGCCTGGATCGGCGAGCATTGCTTCACCTTTCTCGATGCACCCGTGATGCGCGTCGCCAGCCTGGACACCGCTATACCTTTTGCTCCTTCACTGGAGAGTAATTTCTTGCCACAGACAAGGCTGAAGGCCAAGATCAAAGAATTGTTAACCTACTGAGGGATGGTGATCGGTGATCAGTGGATTCGGCGCCAGTGTCTAAGATCGTGGCTAAACCGTTAGTACCCTAGCATCCTCCACCGATTACCGATCACCGATTACTGATTACTTTTTTTAGTAGCTTAGCTGTTTTGAACACCCCTTCTCTTCATATTGCCCCCAATCTGAAGCGCCCATGGATGCCTCTGGCATTCCTGGGATTTGCTTTGTTTTTTGCTGAGACTTCATTGGCCCAAAACACAAAGGGGGACAAGGCTCCTGCTGCCAATCCAAGAGGACCCTTTTTTCGCCTTCCCAAAATAATCTCCAGGTCAAAGGGAGGAGACCGCGCCAACACACGGGATATCTCCGGCCGAAGGAGGATCCGCACAAAAAATGAATCTTCCGCTAACCGGGTTATATACCAGGCCCGGGATCCTTATAGAGATCGAAAGAAAAAAAGCAGAGGAGACAGGCCGGCTCAGGCCAGGGGACCAATCTTTAACAGGCCCCCGGGGCAGGGCCAACGTGCCTGGAGAGGAACGCGCGATGGTTCTCCACTGAGGATCAGGTCATCCTCGGCACAAAGGGCTCGCTATAATGTTTATCCACAAGTGGGGCCTTATGTAAATAATAAATCATCCTTAAGAAAAAAGTCAAAGGTTTATACGCGGACGGCGAGGGGCAGGCCCATCTATAAAAGCAAACTCAATCGGGAACGTGCATCCCGGGCCACAGGAGGGTATGCCACTGCTTCCCGTCCTTTCATTACCCGCGGCAGAAAAAATGTTTACTGGGGTAAGGTTTCAAAAGGAGAGCGACCCATTACTAAAGACCTTACGGGAAGACCCTTGCGAAATCGCAATTTCCATTCTGCCGGCATTGGAGTCGGTACTACCGACACGCTTAAATTAGTAGGGCGCAGACCGGGTAGAGATCGTGCCAGTTCTGCCAAAGTGAGTGGCGGATTCGTTTCGGCTTCGAAAAGAAGTGAGCGGCCCTGGCTGGGAGATGTTTCGGGGCAGGGGATAAGAAGAAGACCGCCGAGACGGCATGAAAGGGCAGGTCTCCTTTTTCAACAACCGCGCTATTCCTTTTTGAACAAAGGGGAGCGCGCCGGCACAAGGTTGCATGGCAGCGGGTATAAGTCGGCGAAGAAAAATATTGGGAACAGTCCAGTGCCTCCGCGCGCCCCCGGTATAGGCGCAAATGGTATTGGGAAATACCGGGGCAGATTTCGGATAGGAGAACTTACTCCCGGGTTCAGCAGGGCGGGTGCAGACTTTAGGGGAAGCACTAAAGGAAGGAGACCGCCAAAGGGTGGAGGAAGTGTGAGCGGAAAGCTTTGGAACAATGGCCGGCAGCCGATTCCGGTGCGACCGGGGGGCAGTGGATTTAACAGGGCGGCCCGCTATCAAGGAACTTTCAGGCGAGGTGAATTATCTCCGGGCTTTGGAAGGCAAGGTTTTGGCTATTCCGGCGATATCAAGTCAAGAAGGCCACCTAAGGGGGGCGGAAGTGTAAGCGGCAAAGTCTGGAACAATGACCGCCAGCCTATCGTCGGACGACCTGGTTCATCCGGGTTTACAAAGGCTGCCCGATTTCGAGGAAATGTCCGACGGTGGGAGTTGAATCCCGGATTTAGCCGGCAAGGATTTGGCTATTCCGGAGATATGAAAGCAAAAAAGCCCGTGCATGGAGGAGGCAGTATTAGCGGGAAAGTTTTCAACAACGAAGGCCACTCTCTGGCTCCCCTGTTCCCGAGCCCTTCACAAGCCAAGGCTGAC
>DATHFS010000746.1:0-2358 GCA_035317975.1 Cyclobacteriaceae bacterium
TCTTGGACAGGTGTGCATGCATCTGATCGAAAATACCAATTATTATGTCGACCAAATAAAAATGTGTGTGTCGACGAATGACAATATCATGGGGGAAGCCTCGCCGGAGGCCAAAACCATGTTCCTGAATAATGAGTTTCCGGATGAAATAATCGAAGGACCGCCTGAAAACCTCGACACACCACAGCCCGATAGTAAGGAACAGCTCATGCGTTCTTTAATTAATTTAAAAAAGGACATTAACCATGTTGAGATGTTGATTTTGAATAGCCCCTATAGGGGAAAGACAAAACATCCGGGCTTAAACTATTTTGATGCCAGAGAATGGTTCCAGTTTGCTGATATGCATTTTCGTCACCATTTGAGGCAAAAGAAAAGAATAGAAAAGTTTTTAGAAATAACCAGATAATAGCGTTAACTCAATCACATGAAAACTCTATTCTATTTTCTGACAGCGGTTGTAATGTCTATGCAATCTTGTCGCAAACACCCCTTAAGAAAGTCGTTTTTACCACTATGTGGCCTGAACAATCCAGGTTAAGTTTGTTCGGTCATTGAGGCAGGTACCAAAAATGTTTTATGAAGTCCGACAAAGCACACCCGGAAAGCATGGACGACTACGTCGCTCTTCATCCGAAAGCGGTTCAGGAAATGCTGCAAAAACTCCGGGCAACCATCAGGAAGGCTGCGCCCGGGGCAGAGGAAGTCATCAAATATGGGATGCCTACATTCGTACTCAAAGGGAACCTGGTATTCTTTTCAGCGTATAAAAATCACATCGGATTTTATCCGAGAGTTCAGGCTTTCAAAAAGGAACTGTCGGCTTATGAGGGAGGAAAAGGTACAATACAATTCCCCCTCGGGAAGCCCCTTCCTCTGGCCTTAATAGGGAAGATGGTCAAGTTCAGGGTTCAGCAAAATCTGGAACGCGCTAAGGTAAAGGTCGGGAGAAAGAAGAAATGATTCAATTTACAAGAACCAATTCCGGAGATAAGGATTTCATAGAACTCGTAAGAGGCCTTGATGCTGACTTAGCTGTAAGAGACGGAGACGACCATTCATTCTATCATCAATTCAACAAAATTGATAAAATCAAATTTGTCGTGGTAGCGTATGAAAATAAAAGACCGTTGGGTTGCGGGGCAATAAAAGAATACGCGCCCTCTACCATGGAAGTAAAACGGATGTATATTTTGCCGGAAAGCAGAGGGAAGGGAATCGCCACCAACATACTGTCTGAATTGGAAAATTGGGCTGCCGAATTGGGGTATGAGAAATGCATTCTGGAAACCGGGAAAAAACAACCGGAAGCAATCGGACTATACCGTAAGAACGGATACAAGAGGATTCCCAACTACGGGCAATACGAAGCTATTGAAAATAGTCTATGCTTCGAAAAAAGCCTGAGTAGGAGGGCAACCGTATGAGAAATAATAACATTTTGTTGGTTATTCCGGAGATTGGATGAAACCACAATAAATATGAACGTATGCCAGTAACAACCATCGATGACTATATCGCCGGTTTCCCGAAGGACGTCCAGGTAATTCTGGAGGACCTGAGAGCAACCATTCGAAAGGCTACTCCGGAAGCAGAAGAGACAATCAACTACCAAATACCTACCTTTACTCTTAACGGCAACCTGGTTCATTTTGCCGCTTATAAAAACCATATCGGATTCTATCCGACTCCGTCAGGAATTGCTGCATTTAAGAAAGAGCTATCAGCCTATGAAGGGGCAAAAGGTTCGGTGCAATTCCCGATTGACAAACCCCTTCCCTTGCGGCTAATAACCAAAATTGTGAAATTCAGGGTGAAAGAGAATTTGGAAAGAAGGAAGCGAAAAGTAAAAAACAGGAAGTAGAATTAGCCGACTATCCAATGTATTCGTGTCGTAGTGCCTTTGTGGCAAAACAGTATATCGTGATAGAATGACCCATCAAAAACATTTGTTTCAACTACCGGAAGACATCCATTATTTAAACGGAGCCTACCTATCACCTCTTCTGAGATCCGTTGAAGAAGCAGGTATACAGGGTATGATCAGGAAAAGGAATCCGGCCATGATAAAGCCCGTTGACTTTTTTTCCGGAGCCGGCGAAGTACGGCTGAAATTCAGTAAGCTGATTAATTGCCAGGCACAACAGGTCGCCATTATCCCATCGGCATCATACGGACTTAAAACAGCAATCACTAACTTGCCCATCGACAAGGGCAATCATGTCGTCACCGTTTCGGAAGATTTCCCCAGCGGCTATTATACATTAGCCAAATGGTGCAAAGACAATCGGAAACGGGTAAAGACCATAGCGGCGCCTGAACTCAATAGCAGGAGGGGGGAGGACTGGAATAGAAGAC
>DATHFS010000747.1:0-7420 GCA_035317975.1 Cyclobacteriaceae bacterium
TCCCCATTTTGATAAGGATTTGCATGATATCCTGAAAGGGGTCTATGGATTTAAAACAGAATCGTTGCTGAATGACATCCGGCTCATGCCCAAAGACTTCCGGTGCTTTTTTCTGCCGGAGGGATACCGGGTAGCAACGGACCTGATTTATTGGGAAATAGACAAACATGGCGCGTACGGGACGCTGGAATTCATTATGAAATCCTATAATGAAGACATCGTTTCAAAATATCCAGGATTAAAGCCCGTTTCATCGCCTGCCGAAATGGTTGACAGAAAAGGAAACCCATTCGACTACAGGATAAAAATGGATATTATTTATCCCTCTCAGCCTAAAAGAAAACTGCCGGTGATATTCATGTCAGAAACACTTTCTACCCGGAACCCCAATGACCAGCCGAGCAACTACGTGCCACATTTTGCGGGCTTCACCACACGTGGTTATGTCTATGCCGTCATCGGGCACTGCTTTAATCCTTGTGTTACGCACTTTTTTCACTTTAGCAAATTCACGCTGGACCACGAGAACGGGTACGCCTGTTATACAGCCGCCATGCGTTACCTCTATGCGCATGCCGATCTGTACAGTATGGACACCCGTCACATCGGAGGCAGCGGGTACTCCAAAGGTGAATATGCCATTACCCGGCTCTCCGACCCTCATCACGAAACCAGAAAAGGGGAAGTGGCCCGGTTCAAGGGTTTCCCGGATGGAAGTCCCGAACCCCAGCCCTGGCAAGGCTATTCCTCCACCATACAGGCGGGAATGCAAGGCATGGGCATGGGCCTTTTTGAAACCGAATATATCACGCCAGACTATGCCCCCAACCTGATTGTATGCGGGGAACATGACCGGGACGTAATTACCGAGGGCCACCGCGTATTTGTCAGGAAGTGTGAGGAACTCGGAGCGAACTACCTTGGCCTGTTCATGAAAGGAGTGGGCCACGAACTTCCTTATGGATACGATGATAGCCTGGGAGTGGACCGGTATCAGCTCGTCCACGATTTCTTTGACCGATACCTCCAGGTGGAGAAGAAACTTCCTCCTGTTGTTCTGGTGGTTTCTCCTTTTAATGATAAGAAGGACGTAGCTCCAGCATCCGAAATAACAGTTCAGTTCGCCCCGGTTATTGATGAGAAAAGCATACTTGATAAAAAGGGCGTCCGCGTCATCTACACGAAGACGAATAAAGTTGTCAACGGAAGCTTTAAAGTATCCCGGGGAGGAACAAAGTTTACATTCATCCCTGATCAGCCCCTCCAAAAAAATGGACAGTATAAAATCAATATCACCTCACAGGTAAAAGACAAAGCAGGAATAAAACTGGAAAAGGAAAAGGTTGTGGAATTTAAAGTTTCGGAATAAGCAGATTAATCAAGGGATGATTGCAGTAAAGACACCTACTTTTTTATTATTCGCCATTTTTCTGGTTCCCGTTCTTATTTCTAAAGGACAAAAGCCAGAAAGCAATGAAAATGAGGTTAACAAAAGCGTAAAAATTGACAACCAGGTATGGATGGCCGAAAATCTGAACGTTGGGAATTTCAGAAATGGAGATCCGGTACCGGAAGCCAGAACGGAGGAAGAATGGGAAAGGGCAGGTAAGGAAGGTAAGCCGGCCTGGTGTTATTATGAGAACAAGATCGAAAATGGTGTCCTCTATGGGAAGTTGTATAACTGGTATGCGGTCACGGATCCTCGGGGGTTGGCGCCTCCGGGGTGGCATGTGCCCACCGATGCAGAGTGGAGACAGGTCACGCTTTTCCTTGGCGGTGAAGATGCGGCAGGCACGAAAATGAAAAGCCCGTCCGGATGGACCCACGATGGCAACGGCACTAATGTAAGTGGATTTTCAGGTCTCCCGGGAGGCAGCCGCGACCGGTTTGGCGCATTCGATTATATCGGGCATGTCGCTTATTGGTGGTGCTCAACAGCCTATGACGCAAACTTTGCATGGTACCGGGTTATTGATGAAGTTCCATGGTACGTGTACAGGACGAATTATTATAAGCAAAACGGGTATTCGGTTAGGTGTATCAAGGATTGAAAGGTATTTTCTACCGCAGAGGCGAGGGGGCGCAAAGGAAACGCGGAGAAGAATTTTATTACGTTTTATTCGCAGCTGTTTAGGGCTAAAGCCCATCTCGATGTGTCATCGTAAACTTAAAGTTATGAATACATTTATTCGGAATCGTAGGAGGGAATTTGTAGTATCATCGATTCTTTTTTGTCTGATTTTAGCTGGCCAAGCATATTGTCAACAAGGTGAAATGATTGATCCGGATATTCATCCATTAATAAATCAATTATCGCCGGAAATAAAAGGAAAGACGTTAAGTGGCAAAACTTTTGATTTGACTGATTATCGAGGTAAGATCCTACTCATCAATATTTGGGGACTCAGGTGTCCTCCTTGCTATGAAGAAATTATGGAATTAAACTTGCTAGGCGAGGCATACAAAAAAGAAGACGTCATCATTATTTCTTTACTAGCTGATTCGAGGAGTGATGTTTTAAAAAAAGTAAAATCCTTTGGCATTTTTTATAAATTTTACGAACCTCAAGCAGGTAATGAAAATATAGGTTTTGAAATTATCCCCGACGCTCAACAAATTATTTCGAAATTTGATGTTGAAGGAGTTCCAATGAATTTTGTAGTAAACCAGAAAGGAATTGTCAAAGGATTTTCAAATGGTTATCGACGGTTATACTCCTTTGACAATCGAAATGTTGTAGCGCAAGAATCGGAAAACTATAAAGTTTTGGCAAAGAAAATTGAGGACGTTATTGTTGGCGATAAGGCGAATCGCTAAGTCTCATTGTTCCGAATATTAGTTTCTTAATTCGCCTTTTCAAGGCCAATTTAATTTTCTCTGCGCCTTCTCTGCGCCTTTGCGCCTCTGCGGTGGAAAATTACTTTTTGAGTGCCACCTTCAGTTTCGCCGCATTCTTATGAATTTTTTCAATCGCATTAAAAATCATGTCCATTTCGGATTTGCCGGTCAGGAGGAGAGACTGACTTAGCCAAACCGCCTCTTCATTGCATAAGCGATCGTTCTCAGGGCATTTATTTTGCTCGGCATATTTATCGTAATTGAGACTTTCGCTGGAATACGCTTTTACAAAAGCCTTTGATGTAAAAGCATGCTTCAAAAAAGGCATCGTATTCAGAGCCGCATACCCGTTCCAGGAAGGAACACCTTCTGCCTCGAGCGCCGCATTAAACTCCGCTCTTGATAAACCTTGAAATTCTTCCTTCTTATACCGGAACGGAAACAGGTGATAGGCTGCCCTTGTTACATGAGGACACATTTTATAGGGCAAAATGCCGGGTATCTCCCTGAGCTTGGATTTTAAATACTCGGCATTTCCGGTCCTGGTCACCGTTTGTTCTTCGAGACGGACCAATTGCGCCAACCCGATGGCTGCCTGGTATTCAGTTGGCCGCAGTTTATTACCACTCAACACAGCGCCCGAGCCTCCAATTACCGATCCATGGGGGAAGCCGAAGTTATGGTAGGAGTAGCAACGATCGATAAAGGCTTCATCATTACTTACAATAGCTCCTCCTTCACCAATGGGCAGATTTTTTGAATTCTGAAAACTAAAACAGCCGGCGTCTCCTAATGTGCCGACTTTTTGATGGTTAATTTCGGCGAGATGAGCCTGACAGGCATCTTCAATCACGATCAGATTATGTTTTTTTGCAATCTCCAGTATCCTCACCATATCGGCCGGTAATCCGGCAAGATGTACGGGCATGATCGCCCGCGTACGGGATGTGATTTTGGCCTCAATTTTAGTGGGATCAATTTGAAATGTTTCGGGGTCCGTGTCCACGAAAATGGGCATTGCTCCTGTCGCCAATACAGCCTGGGCCGTAGCGATGAACGTATAAGCGGGAATGATTACTTCATCTCCCGCACCGATATTTGACTGGATCATGGTAACAACAAGGGCATTGGTCCCATTGACCACCATCAGACAGCGTTTGGCTCCTGTTGTATCTGCCCATTTCTTTTCGAATTCACCAACGACATCCTGCCGTGACCACACTCCGCTCCTCATAACTTCTAATAGTCTTTTCTCATCGGTTTCCGGGTTCCACATTGGCCATTTTGGCCAAACTCCGGCGAATGCCGGTTTACCACCAAGCAGGGCAGGGGTCTCTGAAAAGTTTGTCGTATGGGCAAACAGAGAAGGTGTCATTCCTGTGGCAAGAACCGCCCCCAGGCCAATTGAATTTTGCTTTAAAAATTCGCGTCTTGACTGTTTCTTGCTTTGCATGAGCGTAATGATTAATCAGGAGAACTAACCCTTAAATGAACCGGATTTGTTCCGGTCATGGAAGGTACCGATTTCTGTTAACTAATGTCCATAATTTCATTTGGTAACTCAGGGTGTAAGAATATCATTTCATATTCGAAACAATTTTTTTGCGTTTTCACACAATATCTTTCGCTCAATCTGCTTTGTTGCGCTTAATTTTCGAATTTCTGCAATCGTCTCTGCTCCCTGGCAAAGGGCGGGTATCAAACCTCCCTCGTCCGTGCAATCACTGCCAAATAACAATTTGTCCTGATGTCGGGTGAGAAACTCCCGGGCATGCTCCTCGTCGCGGGACAGGGAGTTAAATCCAGATCCGGCAGATAGATCCCCAAATACATTGGGATAGTCACCCAGGTAGCGATCGGTCAAGCCACCCGGAGACAGTTTTCCTTTCGGATACAATACAGTTTGGTCCTTGTTGTCCAGATCAATATTCGCCCACCAGGTTTGCGCATGGCCAATAAAGTTTACGGTTGGATATTTTTCCAACATCGTGTGGAATCGCTCGAACCCATAGTTATACATTCCAAACTGCCAATGCAGGAGCACAGGAACAGTATAGTCTTGCGCAAGTCGATAGATCTTTTGCATCTCCGGAGAGTCGCATTCCACCCCAAATTTCAATTCACCAATAACCACCGCACCGCGCTTAAGGTATTTCTCAATTTCCTTTACGGCATCGGGTAGATCCGGCACTTCATTTGCCCCGAACCGAAATTCATTTGAATGCTTCTTAGCAAACCGATAGCAGACCCGATTGCCGCTGGCTTTTGCCTCCAAGCCATTGGAAATGCCCTGGTGAGTAGATTCAGAAATGACAGGGCGGCCCGCGGGCAGAAGAATGGTGGTCGTAATACCCATGGCCCGCTGATGGGCCAGCAGGGATTTGTTTCTGCGCCCCATATAATCCGTATGCTGGTGAATATCAATGATCGGTTCAGGAACCTCGTTAGAAAGGCCGGCACCATTTAATTTTAAAGCTGTTCCAACGAGGAGCAAGCTTGTGGCTTCAATAAATTTCCGACGGGATAGTAAACCCAATTTCTCCGCATTGCTTTTATTACTTTTATTTCTTGTTTGCATTTTGCAACAGGAGTATGAAAAAGCCTCTGCTATTCCAAAAGTATTTTTCGATCCAAAGGATTACCCGACTAAGGATGAAGCGTAAGCCAGCAGGATAAATGAGATCGCATCGGAGGCCCCGTTGATTGACCACCCTTCTGTCACATTAAATAATTATGCGTTACCTTCATGGCATGAAAGCTAATGAAAAGACCGTAAATTATCTCAGGGTTGTATTGCTATTCCCTTTATTTCTTGCGGCCCTATCCGCTATGGCCCAATCGAAGTCGACACCGGTAAATAGTAAAGTCGATCAGAAACCGGCGGAACCCGAAAATCTGATGGTCTTTCAGGACTGGATCCGGTGGAATAATCCCGGAAGCCTTCGGTCAAATCATCTCATCAAGCAGGCGTTTGATTACTTTGACGCACGGGATCGGGAGATAGAGAAGCTGCATACCCGGAGCGATTGGCAGGTCAGGCAGGAAAAAATGAAAGCGTTGCTCCTGGAGGTCGGCGGTCCGTTTCCTGAAAAAGGTCCATCGAATCCAAAGGTTACCGGGGTAGTACAAAAACAAGGATATCGAATTGAAAAAATCGTTTTTGAATCGTGGCCTGGATTTTATGTACCGGGTTGTCTTTTCATACCGGACAAGATCAAAGGAAAGGCTCCGGCCGTACTGAATGTGATAGGGCATGAACAGGAATCGTACCATGCGGCGCTGGATCAGGTGATTATACAGAACCTGGTGAAGAAGGGGATGATCGTGTTCGCGATAGACCCCCTCGGACAAGGAGAGCACGTTCAGCATTTTGATCCAAAAATCAATTTTTCTTCGGCAGGGTACAGCGTTATTGAACATTGCTATTTTGGGAACCTATGCTTTTTGACAGGTTCCTCGGGTGCGAAATATTTTACCTGGGATGGCATTCGTGCTATCGACTATCTTGTATCCAGAAAAGACGTAGATCCGGAAAGAATTGGAGTGACAGGATTCTCCGGAGGAGGAACGGTGACGTCGTATGTGGCTGCATTCGATCCGAGGGTCAAGGTTTCAATTCCCAGCAGCTGGTCCAATTCCTGCAGGAGGGTGATCGAAATGAAAGGGACACAGGATGCAGAAACCATGTTTGTTCACGATCTTAAGAAAGGCATAACCTATGAAGATCTGTTGGAGGTAAGGGCTCCCAAACCCACCTTGCTTACCTTTACGTCAAGGGACGAATACCTCACGCTGCAGGGTGCCCGTGAAGCATTCCAGGAAGCAAAAAAGGAATACGTAGCGCTTGGCCATGGTGATAATATGGCTATGGTGGAGGATGACTCTAAACACTGGGTGACTCCAAAAATACGATTGGCCATGTATTCTTTTTTTATGAAACATTTTGGCTTGACTGGCGACCCTTCCGAAGTAGAGGCAGAGATCCTATCCGATAAAGAATTGATGGTAACCCCTACAGGCCAGATCGCAACGTCCTTCGGCGGAGATATGGTGTTCGACGTCAACAAAAAGGAATCCGTAAAACTGATGGAGAACCTTGAGAAATCGAGAAAGGATATAGTGAGCCATCTTGATCGCGTTAAAGGAAAGGCAATTGAAATTTCGGGGTTTGTCGCGCCTTGTTGCGCAAAAGGTGAACCGATTATCAATGGCCGATATCAGCGTGACGGATATGCTGTTACGAAATACGCCCTTCAGGGAGAGGGTGATTATGCGGTTCCCATTCTCCTTTTTGCTCCCAATGACCATGTGGAAAAACATCCTGCGCTGGTTTACCTTCATTCAGAGGGGAAGGTCACGGAGGCAAAGCCGGGAGGAGAGATAGAGAAGTTAGTGAAGAAAGGATATATCGTGGCCGCTGCCGATGTTCTTGGGGTGGGAGAAACCAGGAATACGGCAACGAGACCTTTGGCGGACGGCTATTTGGCGATTATGATCGGGAGAAGTCTGGTGGGTATTCAAGCCGGAGATATCGTACGCGTGGTGAATTATTTAAAGAATCGTAGTGATGTTGACTCGTTAA
>DATHFS010000748.1:0-7846 GCA_035317975.1 Cyclobacteriaceae bacterium
ACATGATCGTGTTCGACGGCAGCGTTAATGTGACGTCCGCTCCCGCATTGACTATCGGAGGCATTTGACTCGGAATGAATTCATACGCACCGGCGTCGAACGATGCTCCGGCAGGTCTGCTTTTTCGATCAGCATCAGAAGTTATCCCATAGGCACTCACATTGGTCCCGGCATCAATTGCAAGAGACCCAGAAGAAAGGTGATAGTCGTCGGCGCCTGGATTGACAAATTTGGCGTTTGCCAGGAGCGGAATGACGATATTATTACTCCTCTTCCAATCCGTCGTAGTGTACGTCTTGTCCCAAACCGTGGAAGAAGCAACAATAAGGTTGTTGTAAAGCACATTGCCGGGTGCGCCATTTACATATTCGATGATAGCGGCGCTGGCGGCATTCACAATCGTGTTGTTCACGACATACACTCCGCCGAGGTATCCCTTATTAACAATGTCAGTGGAAAGCGGGGTAGGCCGCGTGTTGACCGTGATGGCTTCCTGACCGGGATTGACGATCACGTTGTTATAAACATAGTCGCCGCCTATTCCCTGGACGGCGATGGCCGGTCCTGTTCCGCCCTTGATGAAATTATTGTAAAGCCGGCCCGCGGTACCCACACCTAATTGAACACCGCCGTTTTGGGTGTTCAGGTTGCCTGCTCCATAATTGTAAATCTTGTTATTGTATATTTCAACGTCGGACACGCCCGACCCGACCTGAATGGATTCACGGCCGGTGTTTTCAAAACGGTTATTGTAAATGCGTACGCCTCTGACTTCATGGCAATACTGTGTGCTCCCGCAGAAAACCAGAGTTCCCGTATAGAAGCTATCGCCCAGGTAAATCCCTTCCCCGCCGGATTCATGAATGTAATTGTCATGAATGGATACATTATACAGCGTAAAATTCGGACGGACGGCAGAAACGTCCGCGCAATTCTTACTTGGATCGGTCTTGGCCATGATGGCCGCATAACCGGCCTTTTGAATTTCCATGTGATCAATTTCAATGTCGGAGCTCAATCCGGCATAGGCGAGCCCCTGTGAGCCCAGGCTGGTCTGAATGATTTTCAATCCATAGGTAAAGCCGCTGTCTCCCGTGCCGGTGATGTGTACATAACGGGAACTGTTGAAGAATATACCATTGTTTACGGTCGGGCCGCCGATCAGCGCCTGTCCTCCGCAGTTCCGGATGATAACCGGATTGTTAGCGGCTCCCCTTATGTTCACAAATTGAATGCTGCCTATGTTTCCGCCCTGTACGCATATTACGTCTCCGGGCAAGACCCCCTTGGCGGTTCCGTCGAAATAGGTGTAAGCCGATCCGGCAGGTATGGTGAATTTGCAATTGCATTGTGCTTCGGCGACGCTTGAAACGATCAAGCCGAACAAAATGGCTATGATCAGGATCAGGAGGTGCCTGATCCTGCCTTTCCATTCAATATTTGATAGTATTCTTGTCCCCTCACTCATATCGCCTCACGGGCTTCAAACCCCAACTGTGAAATTGGACTTAAGCAAGGCGTGAATTCCGGCGATTCGGACCCAAAGCCTACGCCCGTATGCTAAGTGAAGTCCTGTGATGAAAAGGAGAAGCGGTAGAGGACCTCCGGAGGCAATAAGACTTATTTTGATGGTCTGACACCCCTTATATAGAGAGTGCCGGAAAAGACGAAGTTTTATGGAGCAGGTACCTTTCTTCCAATTTTGTAAGCTATTCGGGGAGTATTGTCGGAGTTATGTCAATATCTCACAGCGTTTTAATCCGTACGGCGGGTCGTACAAATTAATTGTACATAACGGGGCTTTGTCACTTTCCTGCTCACCAGGCGCCAAATACGTCGTTGCAATGATTTCCGTCATCGGTCCGTCATGATCTATCTCATCGGAGCGGCAGGAAAAACAAATTATATTTCCTGGGTATTGTGAAAGGAGAAAAATGTCATGGAAAAGGAAATAAAGATATTGATGCTGGAGGACATGGAGGAAGACGCCGGGTTGATTGATGAGGTGTTACAGGCGGAAAAAATTGTCTTCAGCAGGGTTCGGGTCGACACGCGGGAGGAGTTTACGGACGCTCTTAAAAAATTCCGGCCCGATGTTGTTTTGTCGGACCATTCCTTACCCAGTTTTAATTCCATTGAGGCGCTTAAAATTTGCCATGAAAATGGACTAAATCTGCCTTTCATTTTGGTAACGGGAACCGTTTCTGAAGAATTTGCGGTGAACTGCCTTAAAAGAGGAGCCGATGATTATGTCCTGAAGTCCAACCTTACACGCCTCCCCATGGCCATTCGCTATGCCCTCCGGCGCCGGAGGCAGGAAAATGCACGTAAAGGGAAGGAAGAAATATTGCGCAGGCAGAATCTCGAGCTTACCAAGATTAACCAGGAGCTGGATTCCTTTGTTTACAGTGTGTCGCATAATTTGCGTTCACCCCTTCATTCCGTATTAGGCCTGGTCAATATTGCCTTGATGGATGATGATAAAAGTAACGAAATGGTTAACCGCTATTTCGAAATGATCAGAAAGAATGCGGCCAGATTGGACACCACGCTTCAGCAAAATTTAATTTATTCGCGCAATGCGCGCAGCGAAGTAAATTTTTCCGAGGTCGACCTGGAACAACTCATTCGCCAATGCTTTGCTGAGTTCAAATACCTGGAAGGCAACCGCGAAATAAAGAAGGAAATCGACATCCGTAAACAGGCTACGCTCTACTCCGATTCTTATCGATTGTACACCATTCTGTCGAATCTCATCTCCAATGCGATTAAATACGTCGATGAAACGAAGGATCAAAGTCTTATTCAGATCGTTGCCACTATTACCCCTGCCAGCGCCATCATCAACGTTCGCGACAATGGAATAGGGATTCACCCGGACTATTTGCCCAAGATCTTCAATATGTTCTTCCGTGCAACCGAAAAAAAGGAGGGTGACGGACTTGGGCTTTACATTGTTAAAGAGATGCTTGAACGACTGCATGCTACCGTGGTCGTCACCTCAAAATTAAATGAGGGAACCGATTTTACGTTGACGATACAGAATGAAGTGGAAAAGGAGATTCTGTGATGCTTGCATTACTGGATTAATGTCACTGCTGAAAAATTCCAACTTTTAAAAGGATTTTTCTTTTTTCAATAGAAAGTCTGGGGAAGTTCTTTTTTTGCTGATATATCCAACTGTGCAATGGAGTTTGAGCCTTGATTGCTGAAAGCCGGTCCTTCTTCCGTAAATCAATAAATTCATTTACTCGGCTCTGCCATCGCTTTTGTGCTATCTCCCCAGCCCAGGAAAAACCCAGTCTGCTCAGCTTATCAATTTTGCCGCCAGACAATTTCATGGTTCGCTGACTATTTACCCAATGGGCCAGCCTTCTGCTTTTGGAGTACTTTTGAGGAACATCACAATGTCCAAATTTATTTTTGTAGTCTGCCAGCTGCTCAAACATTGTCTCCCAAAGCTGATCGGAGTAATATTCTCCCCGATTCCAGGGAAAATCGATTGCCTTTAGTTTTTCCTTCTTAAAAGCAGAAAGCTTTTCTTTACTGTGCAGCTGAAGGTTCACCCACTCATTCAACTCAGGGTCTTCCTTGAGCTTTAAAATGTACCTTGATCCATATTTTTCTTGAAACATTTTGAATTTTCTATGCATCGATTCCCAAAGCGACTTTTTTTGTCTGTCGACCTCACCCTTCCAAAAAAAGCCAAGTCTGCTTAACTTCCCGCTCCGTTCTTTACTTAACCTGTTTTCACTCTTACGTTCCTTCTGAAATTGTATCCATTCATAAAGGTGCTTGTTGGATTTGGGAACATTTAAGTGCCCATTCTTTTTTTGGAATTCTTTAAGCTCTTTAAACTTCGATCCCCATATTTCGTTGAAGTGTTCATAGGCCCATTTGATCCCTACCCGTTCCAGTTTTTTCCTTTTATCTGCCGGAAGTTTATCCTTATCCCGCTTATGTCGTTGCAACCAAACGGAGAGTCTAAAATCCTCCCATCTTTTAACCTGGCAATGACCGGATCTTTTCCTGTACGCTATTAGTTTTTGGTACATTTCATTCCAACGCTGTTCATAGGTATCTTCTTTCTCCCATATAAAGCCGATTGCATTTAACTTCTTTTTGCGGTAAGGGAGCATGTGGCCCCACGCGTTCATCTGTGTTTCAATCCATAGGCCGAGGGAGTAATTATCATTTCTGATCTTTAGTCTATCCATGTGCCCAAAGGCAATTTTATAATTCCTGAGCTCGTTAAATCTTTTCTCCCAAGCCTGTTCCCGCAATTTTGCAACATCCTCTTTCCATAAAAAACCAAGCTGGTTAAGCTGTTTTATTTTTTCTTCAGATAATTTTTTATCTGTCCCTTTTTTTCGCTGCCGGGCAACCCAATTGCCCAAGGCTTTATTTTCTTTAAAATCATAAGGTACTCTAACGTGACCATGCCTTCGTTTAAAATCTACAAGCTCCCGATACATACCTCCCCATTTGATGTCATTATCGGACGAAGTTTCCCAATCAAATTGCAGGCTATCCAGCTTTCTTAGCTGTGTTAGTGTGAGAAGGGACCTGCTCTTTTTTTGATTGATTGTCCAGTCAAACAATTCTTCCAACTCCTTCTGATCGGCTGGAACATAGCAGTGGCCATGGTTACCATGAAATTCTTCAAGTCTGTTGAACATAGCATTCCAATCCGAGGGGATGGTGAAATCAAATCCAATTAGCTGGAGCTCCCTTACTTGTTCACCTGATAGGCGGTTAGGGTATTCACGAATATTCTGCATCCATCTTGAGAATCGTTTATCTTTTCTCCAAACTGAAGGCAGGTTGAGATGTCTATGTCTTTTATAGAACGTCTTAAGTTTATTTATACTCTTTCTCCACATTTCAGACTCCTTACCCATGCCGGATGTTTTTCGCAACGCTTCCCCAAAATGATAATAAATGCTTGGATTAGCCAATGGATGCCCATTGAATGGCGTACGCGCAAAAAAAAATACCGCCGTAATCTATTGATTATCAGCGGTATGAAATGTGTTTCCGTAGTCTGTACGGGAATCGAACCCGTGTTACCAGAATGAAAATCTGGTGTCCTAACCCCTAGACGAACAGACCGGTTTTGGGAAAAGTGTCGCAAAGATAGATTTCCATCAGGGATTTGCAAAAAGCAAACTCTATATATTTACTTATCTCTCCCTTTTTTTCCACGTGCGCAAACCTTTGCAGTCACCCTCACTGTAAATAGTCGGGATTCCTGAAAATCCCGATTGGTTTTGGTCGCCGCGTCCTTTATTTTTGCTGCGCCTGCCGAAGCCCGAACAAGTGCGTAAACTTGTGAAGAACTTTGATCGGGCGCAGGCAGGCTTGCCGAACGCAGAATCCTAAAATCATGTTACTTAATAAAACCACACCAATCACACTATGAAAGTTGGAATTAATGGATTCGGCCGCATCGGCCGGCTGGCCTTCCGGGCCGCCATCAGCCGCAAGGATATTGAGATCGTCGGCATCAATGATATTGTCGAGGCTGATTACATGGCCTACATGCTCAAATACGACTCCACTCACGGGAAGTTCGATGGTACCGTCTCGGTAAAAGACGGCCACCTTGTCGTCAATGGCAAAACGATCCGCGTTACTGCCGAAAGAGATCCCGCTAACCTCAAGTGGTCAGAGGTCGGCGCCGAAATCGTTATCGAGTCTACCGGCCTTTTCCTTACCCAGGCCGACGGCCAAAAGCACATTAAAGCCGGGGCCAAGAAAGTAGTCTTCTCCGCCCCCGCGAAAGACGATACGCCTACTTTTGTTATGGGCGTCAACCACAAGAAAATGACCGCGGCCAACACGATCGTTTCCAATGCATCGTGTACCACCAACTGTGTTGCTCCTCTTGCCAAAGTATTAAATGACAAATTCGGGATCCTCGAAGGCCTGATGAGTACCATCCACGCTGTAACGGCTACACAAAAAACAGTGGACAGTCCTTCCATGAAAGACTGGCGCGGTGGCCGGGGTGCATACCAGAATATTATCCCTTCTTCGACAGGCGCCGCCAAGGCAGTCGCGTTAGTCATCCCTGAATTGAAAGGAAAACTGACCGGCATGTCGTTCCGTGTCCCCGTAGCCGATGTATCGGTGGTGGACCTTACCGTGAGACTGGTCAAGCCCGCTTCTTACGATCAGATCAAAGCCGCCATGAAGGAAGCCTCCGAAGGGGAATTGAAAGGCATCATGGGCTATACTGAAGACGATGTTGTATCACAGGATTTCCTGGGAGATGCCCGCACATGCATTTTTGATGCGAAAGCCGGTATCGCCCTCAATGATAGCTTTGTTAAAGTAGTAGCCTGGTACGATAATGAATGGGGATATTCTAACAAGCTTATTGATCTCGTTCAGGAATTGGGCAAAATCTAGATTAGAGGCTACAAGATTCAAGGCCTTGCCCACCGCCTTGGCGTAGGTGAGTTGCAGGCTAGCCATCAACCAAATCCCCATGGAGGAAAGCATCGCGAATTCAGTCAAGCAAAGTTATTTCAACATCCTTGCCCTTTTCCTGGAGGCCGAGAAAATGGAAACCCGGTTTGTCAGGTGCCTGCTGAAATGGGGACTTCAATTAAAGCTCACCCAAAATGACATCAACACGCCGGCAAAAAAGTTGGAGCAACTCCAATTCTCGCAACCTTCCGATAAGGTAGCCCAGCTGGAAGCTATCTACCACCTGGTGGAAATGATCAATATAGATAAGGTAGTGGACGATGTGGAACTGGAGGTGGCCTCTATTTACGCTGAAAAACTTGGCTTCAAACGTCAAATCGTGGGAGACCTTCTCAAGTCCATCGCCACGAAAGATTCCGACGGGGCTAGCTCCCAAAACATCCACAAGGAAGTCATTGATTTCCTGAAAATAAATGAATCCTGAGTCTGGGGTCGGAATACCCTCTAAAACCGTATAAACCCGCTAAATGGTACCTATTCCGGGGTTTCCTTCTTAACCACCATTCGGCTAAGAATCCGCTGCCAAACAGCAGAATAGGCCTCATTTCTTTTGTCAGTTTGTTCTGACTGTCCACCCAATACACCGGATTTAACTTAGCCTACCGGTGTAGGTTTTGGACCGGAATTGCCGGAATCCCCGGATCGCTTCAGCCGAATTTTGTAGTGTAAAGTTTGAAAAAAACCAAGCACTATGCCTATTCAACAACCGTCAAAATATTTATCGAATGTGGGGCCGAAAGGCAGAATGAAGCAGATCCTGATCCTCCTGGTGGCCATTCTGTTGGGTGTGATTATCTCAAGCACTGTAGATGCCGGGGATTTTCATAAGGCCCAAAAACGTCACGCCAAAGCAAAATACAGGACAAACGTCCATACCTCCGGGGAGGAATGCGCAATCCTGATCAAGAAAGGTAAGGCTCCTCACAAAGCGTCACTGTTTGCAGGGAATTATCGCAAACCAAAACATAAGGCTCAGGCAGAAATAGTGGCCCACAAACCAAGATATAAGTATAAGCCACAGGCGGAGGTGGAAGCCCCCAAATTCGCCATGGTGAACCAGTAGTAAGAATTGATTTTCGGAGTGTTTGAATGAGAAAAAGTCCCCGACCGAGTCGGGGACTTTTTTTATGGTGTTTTCCTTCTTGAGTTCGTATGGGTTAGTTTTACTCCATGGAGTTCAGCCCCGACATATTCTTAACCCATCTCGCACCTACCACACCTCATCCATTTCTCATTCCAATCGAACATGCCGAGGGGGTTTACTTGTATAGCCCGGATGGCAAGCGCTACATGGACCTCATTTCCGGGATTGGCGTCAGCAACATCGGGCACCGTCATCCAAAAGTAATAG
>DATHFS010000749.1:0-2641 GCA_035317975.1 Cyclobacteriaceae bacterium
GAAGGTGTAGGTATTCAAATTGAAGCTGGACAACGAACTTTGATATCCTCCCCGGAAATAGAGCGAGTGGTGTTTGAGCAGCCCCGGAAAATAAGCGAGTCCTCGGACCATCCAAAGCCGCCCGGCAAAATCGCCACCATAGGGCGTGCTATAGTTTTCGTAAGAAACCTGTTGTGCATATTTGGGATTGAAATCCCGTGAGCTTTGTTTTAATTGACGCGTATAGGTAAAATTGAAAAAATTAGAAAAAAGCTGGCCGTTGCCCACGTTTTCGGTAAAGACATAATTTAACGTATCGTTGGCGCGAACAAACCGTTGGCTTCCCTGGCTGATAAGAATATTGTCTTTCGACACGACATTTTCAAAGGAAGATACTTGTGTTATACCCAGCGTATTTCCAATATCAATTTTCTCGAGGTATTTCGACCGGGTCAATATCAGCGGCACCCGTACTCCCACGGAAGTCCCGGTTTCCTGCCAGTTGAATTTTACCGTGCGATCAAAAACGCTCGTCGTTTGTTGCCGGTTGCCTTTCAATATCAGAAAATCAAGAATCGGATAAAACCCCTGATAGCTTGCCCCGGCTTGCCAGGATCCTGTCCTTTCATTTATATCATACAAATATCCTGCATTGACCGACGTGGTACTGAGAACATCCTGCGAGTAAATTCCAAACTGGGCCTGGGTAAGATTGCCATTAGTGAAATACGGCCCCCAACTGTGGACATTGATCATCCCGCTCGCACGATGGTAGCGCCGGGTTGGGTATGACCGGGTACCTACACTGTCAAGGAGATGAGGTCTCGCTTCCTCGTCTACGAGGTGCTGGTAAAATCCTGTTCCTTTTTTCACTTCTTCCAGCGGCCTCCACGTGCCGGGATCAAACGGAATTTTAACAACGTCCATACCATCACGAGCCTGTTCGTTGTAATAAACGGTCTTCCCATCCTTGGAAACGGCTGGATTGTAGGAAGCATACCGGCTGGAGGTGATTTGAAATCGCCTTCCTGATTCCGTGTCCAATGCGTAAATATTATCGATGCCGCTGTACGGCGAATTATAAATAATATACTTACCAACAGGAACAGGGTAGCCAATGTTCTCGTCACTGATAGGTAAAAGGTCAACCGACGTTCCGGTTTCGACATCAAACCGTGAAATTGTCTTGCCTGCCTTATTGGTTTTGAGTGCCACAATTGATTTCCCGTCATCGGTCCAATGAGGCATGGAGATAAAATCGTTTGTAGGATTGGGAATTAATTTCAGGACGTTTCCATCGTTGTAGCTGAGTATTACCAATCGGGTTTGATAGTCGTTTCCCGTCTCGACCGTTGCCACGGCATTCCCATCCGGCGAAAGTGCGGCGGCGGCGTACCGCGAACCGGTTGACACGATCGTTGCCCTCCTGGTTGCAAAATCAAAACCTTTGACTACCGAGTACGTCCGCACCTGCCAACGGGGATCAAACCGGTATTCATTCCACACCACTTTCGTCTTGGCTCCCGACATCATGCCCGTTGCATTCATCGGACCCTGGACATAGGTTCCTTCTTCGTTGCCGTTATTGACTATGACAAGCTGTTCAATGTCTCCGATTCCCGATTTCTGTGCGACTACCCTCCCGTCGTCCAATACTTGCGGATAAAGATAATCCGTGTAGGCTTTAGTGGATCGTGGATTGACCCGTTCAAAGGGAGTAATCGGCAACCCCTCCCCTTCTTGTTTCCACCTGGACGTGAGGTAAGCGGCCATCTCCTTATACAAATCGGTAACATACAACCCGGTTTCTTTCTTGATGGCGTTTGAAAACGTGAAGGGGATGAAAGGGAAATTCCAGGAACGGCCAACGATTCTTTCCCAGATACCAGGGTCTCCGGTTTTCTTCCTCAGATACGAGACCATGTGATAGCCCAGTACATAGTGATTGGGGATGTTGTTCTTATACGAGCGTAAATATTGCTTGTGGTAATTAAAAGTCCGTCCCTCTAACAAGTTCATTCGAAACACTAAATCAAAATTCGGGATCCTTCCGCGACCACTATGCGTGAAGGCAGTTTCCGTCGCTACCGCGTCTCCTTCCCAGAACCATTGCGGTGCTGCAACAAATGCCAACCCCGCGAGAGCCTGCTGTCCGAATACCCCATAAAAAAACCGGTTGAATCCGGTAAGGCTGCGCTGAAACTGGACGACATGACGGTATTCGTGCGAAGCCAACATGGTAAGCCAATCATTATTACCCACAAAATTGTAATTCTGCGAAGGCATCGTATAAAACTCCGATCGCCGGGGGGCCAGGGTAACAAAGGCATTTGAAAGCGAAGATTGGTTCTGAAGAATGACCGATATTTTCCTCGGCTTCACGCCCATGGAAGCAGATTCCGGGGTCCGAATTTGCTCCAGCGTATTGGCCATCCGCTGGGCCTGAACCTCAAACCCGTTGGGATACAAAACCTTGAAATTCGGAGTGTTAATCTGATACCACTTCAGCGAGGGAGGGTTGGTCTCTTGTGTAACGGACTCCTGTGCCCTTATAAGGTCAACTGAAATCAGTAGAAATACCCCCGCCATCCATGCTCTCGATAATGCCATGCTCAGAAAAAGTGCGTAAACTACATCCGGTTTTTCATAATCTAACGAGACC
>DATHFS010000750.1:0-3326 GCA_035317975.1 Cyclobacteriaceae bacterium
GCCCCTTTCCGGGCTGCAGACAAGAAATTTGGATTCATCGATGAACATGGGAAAGTTGCTATTCCGGCGAAGTTTCTAAGTGTCGGATATTTTGGGAGTGGATTGGCCTGGGCAAAAGAAAATGATGGCAAGCTGGGATACATTGACCCGAAAGGGGAGTGGGTGATCAAACCACAATTTGATGCAGGAAGAGAATTCGATTCAGAAAGTGGTCTGGCGCGGATCAAGAAGGATGACAAATGGGGTTATGTCAATCACTCCGGAGAAATTACCTACGTCAATGACACGGACGTTTGGGGAGATTTTTCGGGCGGATTGTCCGAAGGAAAAAAAGGAGGCAAGAAAGGCTTCTATAACGGCAAAGGGCAATGGGTGATCGAGCCACAATTTGAAGGGGTCCGGGATTTTAAGAACGGTTTCGCCGCGGCAAAGATGAACGAGCTGTGGGGGATGATTGATAAAACGGGAAAGTGGGTAATAAAACCGTCCTTCGCGGGAATCAAGGACATGGAACGGGTTAGGTAGACACAAAGAAAAATGTAAGAATGCGAAGGGCAAAAATTTAAAGAAAACGTAGTGTCTTTGTGCCTTTGTGGCAATTTGAATCTATGTCTCCTGTACAATAAAGAAAATTACTCTAAACTTATATTATGAATTCAAGACATCTCTATTGCATCCTTTCCATGGCATTTCTGATAATCTTTGCAATGCCAGCCTTTCCCCAGGATCCCACCAATTTGAAATTGAAAGACTTTAATCCCATTTCAATCTATAAGATACCTCAAACTAAAATTGGAAAGGCAAAATACCCGGTGATCGACATGCATTCTCATGATTATCCTAAATCGGATGCCGGAGTGGAGGAATGGATGAAAACGATGAAGGAAGCAGGTATTGAAAAAACACTCATCCTTTCCTATGCCACCGGGGCCCGCTTTGATTCCGTGGTCGCAAAATATGATCGGTACAAGGACATGGTCGAGATCTGGTGCGGTTTTGACTATACAGGGATGGATAAACCCGGGTGGCAACAGCACGCCGTTGCGGAACTGGAACGGTGTTATAAAAAAGGGGCCAGGGGAGTAGGAGAATTAGGCGATAAGGGCCTTGGAGAATTTTACTCTACTCCTGTACATGGATGGGGTCTGCATATCGACGATCCTCGTATGAAGCCGTTGCTGGAAAAATGCGGAGCGCTCCATATGCCCGTAAGCATCCACGTCGCTGAGGATGAGTGGATGTACCTGAAAGCAGATTCCACGAACGACGGGTTGATGAATTCATCAAAATGGCATGTGGATATGACCAAAAAAGGAATTCTCAACCACGATCAGTTGGTGGCTACCCTGGAGAATGCAGTAAAAAACAATCCCGGAACGACCTTCGTTGCCTGCCATCTCGCGAACTGCTGCTCGGACTTGAACAAGCTCGGAAGATTGTTCGATGCCTATCCTAACCTCTATGCCGATATCGCGGCCCGCTACGGTGAAATTTCTCCGGTGCCGCGGTATACCCATGACTTTATTGAGAAGTACAGGGACCGTATTGTTTACGGGACCGACATGGGACCGGATAAGAAAATGTACAGTATCACCTTTCGGATTCTGGAAACAGCCGACGAACATTTCTACGAGCGCGACCTTTTTAGTTATCACTGGCCTCTGTACGGACTATCATTAAGTGATGAGACGCTGAAAAAAGTGTACAACGGGAATGCCAGGAAGATATTGATGCATTAAAAACTTCATTATTCAATATTCTCCATTCAATGTTCAAAATTTGAATGAGGCGTTAAAAATCACCCTATGCTAAGCAAAGCCCATTTTCTATTCCTGCTGGCTAGTTCATTCTTGCCGGCAGTATCGTCCGCGCAGCACCAGCACGCTGAGCCCTCATCGATTCCGGCAGCCCCGGTTGCCGGAGTGGAACCGCAGCCCTTCTTTGCTCAGGCCATCCGCTTGCAGGAGGCCTTATCGTTTCTGGGGAGTTCGTTATCACCGGAGGATACGAAACGCCTTATCGCGCTGAAGAACGAGCCACTTACACCGGCCATAACAAAAACCATTCAAGATATCCTTGATCCCTACTGCCTGGCCATGATCAGCATCAATCCGGAGGCACGGGTCAAAGTCGCACGGGGACCGGCCCAATCAAGATTGATTCAGGGAGGGTGGACGAGTTTTCTGGTTAAAGTTTACAACGATGCCGGAGTAACGCCGAAGTTGGAAGTGGAGAGTCCCAATGCGGATCCCATTCTGCACATGTCGACATCTGCGCCGCGGGTAAAAAAGGAAAATGTACTCAGCGCAGGGCAAGTGGCAAATCGTTTTCTTGAAATACAGATGTATCGAAATCGCCCGTTGTTGCCTGATCTTTCAGGCCTGAAAGTAGAGTATGCCGTCTTGCAGATTTATAGCAAGGATGCTGGACAACGTGAGGCAGAAATTGGTTTTAACATTGGTCAGGGCACACAGGACATTGGTTTTCGCAATGCCATTCATATCCTATTTACGATCAGTCCGTCAGTGAACGTCACGCTACACGTCAAGGACGATGATGGCTCCCCGACGATGGCTTCTTTCTTAATTACAGACGGGATTAAGCGGGAGGATTCCGTAAAAGACAGGGCCAGATCCGACTACCGGGTGACGCGCGCTCAGAATGAATTTGGGGTTCCGTCCAGGGAGTTAACAGGGATCTATCCGCTGCCGTCACGCAGAGTGGCGGCGTACGATGAGTACCCTGACTTTTTCTTTCAGCCTCAGGTCTACCGTGCCGACGGGGAACACGTGCAACTCCCTCCCGGAAAATACAACGTTTCATTTACGCGAGGTCCTGAATATATTTTACAAACCAAATCCCTGACCATACCTTCCGGGGCAAGTTCTTTTGATGCCTCATTCCAGGTGAAACGATGGATCAACATGGCCCAGCTCGGATGGTACAGTGCCGATCACCATGTTCATGGGGCCGGCTGCAGTCATTATGAAAGCCCGGAAGAAGGTGTACCGCCGCGCGATATGTGGCGACAGGCGTTGGGGGAGGATCTGAATATCGCTGCTGTCCTGGCCTGGGGACCGAGTTGGTACCATCAAAAAACATTCTTCACCGGTAAAGATGATCCTCTTTCCACAACCAAAAACATTATGCGCAATGATGTGGAGGTATCAGGATTTCCCTCTTCCCATGCCGGTCACATCGTGCTTCTCCGGATTAAAGAAGATGATTATCCCGGCACCACCAAAATTGAAGAGTGGCCGAGCTGGACCTTGCCCGTTTTGTCCTGGGCCCGGTCGCAAGGTGGCGTGGTCGGATATGCTCATTCG
>DATHFS010000751.1:0-8510 GCA_035317975.1 Cyclobacteriaceae bacterium
GTTCGTCGTGCCCGTTGTGCCTGCCCCGGCTTTGTCGGGGACCTTTTCAGCGAACGTGAGTCATGGCCGACCCTCCCGATAACTCAATAGAAGGCAAATCATGGCCATCATTTAAATCACCAGAATCACAATTCACACATTAAATTTGAAATCCAATGCCCCGATCAATACTCCTTGCCTGTCTTTTATCCCTTCCTTGGCTATCGCTTGCCCAGGATCAGGTGAAAGAATATTATGCTTCAGGGGAACTGAGAGGAACAGGTCAAATCGTCAACGATCTGAAGGAAGGCGAATGGATTTCTTACTATCCTTCCGGGAAAAAAAATGCGATCGAAAATTACAAAGCGGGAAAACTGCACGGCCAGGTCACGTACTATTATCCAGCGGAAGTGGTTCAGGGAATCGAAACATGGCGGGAAGGTACCCTGCAAGACTCGGCGTGGTACTTTCATCCCAATGGTAAATTGCACCGGGTGGGTTTCTACAAGGACAGCCAATATTCCGGCAAATGGAGACACTATTTTGAAAACGGAAAAATAGAACGCATCATTCATTACCAGGGAGGCCTTCCGGAAGGTGCTACGCTTGTTTATAATGAACAGGGGTTTCTTGTTCAGGAGGGCCATTACCACCAGGGACTGGAAGACGGAGAATGGAAATTTTATACGACAGACGGAGAACTTGAATTCAGCGGAAGTTATAAAAAGGGGAAGCAGGTTGGGATATGGTATCAGTATAGGAAAGGGAAAACAAAAGTGTACGAGCGACATTAGTGTTGCGAAAATTTAATTTTGCAACGTTGGTGTGGCTTAACCACCGTTAATGGCAGCCTCGTTCAGGATGAAGGCACTTGAATCCGAAGCGAACGCTTGATATGGCAGACAGTTCGAGCCACGCAGACACAAACCTTATTCCCTTCGTAGCACTCAGCTGTCCGCCTCTCCGAAACCTTCTTACCTTATTGTCGGGGTATGCACAACCTGCAGGAAAATAAGGTAATAAGGTTGGAAAAGGTGGTGGGACGTTTTGTCTACTAAGGGAATAAGGTTAACGTGTGCTAGCTTAACGCATTCCAACCAATTGAAAGGATCAGGAATTGAATTATCGAACCCATCCGAGTTCATAACAATTCATAGCTCTTTATTGATGTTTCAAAACTAATTGGTCGCAGCACCAGATCAATTTAAAATTTTGTAGTTAAGCATCGTCCCTCGGAGAGGACGATGCGCGAGCCTTGGACCGGGAACGTATCGTCCCCTTTGGGAGACGATACTTGACGTGAGCGTCCAGCATCGTCGCTCGGAGAGGACGATGCGAAATCCCCGTACGATTCCCCGTCCCTCCGTATCGTCCCCTCGGGAGACGATGCTTGACAGTTAAGAGGACGATGCGAAATCCCGGTACGATTCCCTGTCCCTCCGTATCGTCCCCTCGGGAGACGATACTTGACAGTTAGATGTAGTTTAGTCGTCATTGTTCGCACTGATTACCGATTACCGATCACCGATCACCGGTTTGGTCCAGCATCGTCTCTCGGAGAGGACGATGCGAAATCCCGGTACGATCCCCACCCTCGGTATCGTCCCCTCGGGAGACGATACTTGACAGTTAGATATAGTTTAGTCGTCATTGTTCGCACCACCGATTACCGATCACCGATCACCGGTTTGGTCCAGCATCGTCTCTCGGAGAGGACGATGCAATCCCGGTACGATTCCCCGTCCCTCCGTATCGTCCCCTCGGGAGACGATACCTGACTACCCTCTCAATGAGGACGTCAAATCCGTGCGATTCAAACCAAGCGCCTGGAAACCACAAAGAAGCGTAATGATCATAGCGCAGTACCCCAGCGGGATGAGCGGGTCCAGCCAATTAAACGGTGTGGAGAATGCAAAATTCCTGAGCCACTCTTTAAGAAATATATAGGTGAAGGGACCGAAAATCAATATGGCCACCAGCATTTGTTGGGCAAATTCAAGAATGAGAATGCGCGTAATGTTGACGGTCGTGGCTCCGAATAGCTTGTGAATAGCAATTTGTTTTAGTTTGTCGCGCACCAGGCTCAAACTTAAGCCATAGATGGCACAGCACGCCAATAGTCCTGAGATAGCCGTGAGCACCTCTGACAAAACATTAAGCTTATCCTGATACGTCAGCCACTGTTCAAATCGTCTGTTGATGAACGATATGGAAACGGGCTGCTCATCAGACCCAAAAGACCGGGACAAGAACCGGACCGTCTTCCGGATATCGACTTCCATGACGCGGACGCAAAGAAAATTGTAATTGAAGTACGGCGCGATGTTTACTTTAACTGGTTTTTCAGGTTGGTTAAACTGCCTGCTCATGTCCTCCATAACGCCAACAACATTTCTTTCCTGGCCATGCAATACCTCCTGCCCCCGCGGATTGACGACCGAAATGGAATCACCGTCGTTGGGTTTGAACCATCTCCCCTGAATCATTTTTAGACCGAAAAAGTCCAGGAAGGCAGGATCGACCGACGTCGAGTAGAATTCGGAGTGCAGTTCCTTACTGTTCATGCGATCCGGAAGTTGAGATGTCCCGATGACACCGAGGAGGTGCGGATTGCCGCGGCCATTCGACCAAATAAACTGAAGGTTGCGGAGGCCTTCGCCCGTCAGGTCCTTCGGATAGGCCAGGTAAACGATTTGATAGTAATTGCGGCCCGGCTCCTTGATCAGGGAATAGTTTACCTGTCGCCGGATGACCATGGATGCAACAATCAAGAACAACCCAACGCCCAACTGCAGGATCGTGATGATCCTCTTCAACCGCGGAAAGGTAATGGTATCCGTACTCAACAGCCGATTGGGCGAAGCGCGGGTAAACCGGAATGTCAGAAACAGCGGGGCAATTCCTGTAAACATCAATAATCCCGTAAGGATCATCCATACAGCACCGTCGCCGTTCGAAAGCATGGGCATGACGCGAATCGAGAGAATGGAGTCGATCATTCCGGAGGTGGCGAGCAATAACAAGATTCCCAGCGCCATGGCGATCCCCGTGATGGCAAATGATTCATATAAAAACGTCAGCCCCAGATTCCATTGACTCGTGCCTGCCATTTTTTTGACGGCGATCTCTTTGGACCGGTGAGGGAGTGTCAGCGTCGTAAGGTTGATGAAACTGGTCAGTGCCAGGCATAAGATCAGACCCGTTATACAAATCAAAATAAGGACACTGTAATGATCCCCATGCCGGGCATCCTCTCCGGCGACTCTCGGACCAAAATAAATTTCCGTCACAGGCTGAAGATGATAATCGAACTCATCCTGTTTTGCCAATTCATTGATCACGACTTCATGGGTAGCGCTGTTTCCTTGCTGTACTCTCCCATACACACCCGCGTCGCCGGGATTAAACCCGAGTAGGCTGATAGCCCGCGCATCAAACCGGATGAATACGTTGAATTCTTCGTGGGAATTTTGCGGGTAATCTTTGAAGACGGCTGCAACGGTGAAAAGTACCGTATCGCCAAGCGAATAGATTTTCAATTTTTTACCGACGGCCTGAGCGGTTCCAAAATAATGCTGGGCGGCGCCGGCGGAAAGCAATGCCGTCCGTTCTTTTTTCTGGAATTCAGTGAGAGTTCCCGCCACCGTCGCAAAAGAAAAAATGTTGACGATCGAAGGATCGGCTGCGTGGATCTTTACTAAATCACTGTCTGTGCTGTCCGTGCGGATGCTCACGTTATCGAGTATTTTAACACGCGATACCACCAACGAATCCGGAGCGTACTTCAGGGAAGTAAAGATCTCATACGGTATTCTGGTGGAAAGCCGGTTTCCATCCACAGTTTCGCTCCCGTTGCGCTGAAGTACCCTGAAAATGGCATTCGAATCCCGGTGAAAACGGTCGTAGCCGAATTCGTTGAGTGAAAACAATACGATAAGTGTTGAGCTCGCAAAGGCGATGGCCAGGGTGACGATTTTTAAACCATAGACCTCCCGGTTGGCGGAGACGATTCTGAAGAATAACCGGGACTGAAAGTTCGGCATAGGTCTGGCCCGTTAGGGTTGCCTATTGCCTCCTCAAGAACTTGGCCAGTTGCCAAAGCTCCGAAATCAGGCGAATTTGCCGAGAATCAGGAAAGGTTCAATTCAATAGCGAACGGTGTTATCCGGTATCGGACGCTTGAAGTGATTAGTCATTAGATTAGTTATTGGTCTTTGGTGGCGGATTGTTAATTCTTGGTGCTCCCCACCAATGGCCAATAACTTAACTTTTGAGTCAAAGCGCCAAGTCTTTAAGCAAGTCACTATTTCTACTTCTTTTTCTTTTTAGCCTTCGCGGCTGGATGGCCTTTTTCCTTATCAGGTGCGGGGGTTTTGGTCTTGGCCGGTGTATGGCTTTTGGCCTTGACCGGAGTAGCTGCTTTTGCAGCGACGGGCGCGGGGGTTTTAACTTTTGCAGGCTCGGGTGCTTTCGCGACGGCCGGTGCAGGAGTGCTGGTCGCAACGGGCGTTGGAGCTTTCGCGACGGGTGAAGGAGCTTTAGGTACGACCTGCCTCGGGGCAGCAACGGGCAAAGGGGTTCTGATCGGGATTCGTTCAAGGTGGGGCAATTGTTTTGCGGCCATTTTTTCAATCCCGGCGACCTCTCTTCGTATCTCCGCTTCCCGGTTAGCGTCCACCTGTGTCCTTGACAGTTCCTTGTTTATTTCCTTATGGAAACCAATCACCTTATTGGCCAACTGCTGACGGTTGTTTCCAATTTTCCTGAAGAGATCTTCAAATATTTTATTTATCTCTTCTTTTAGTTTGCTATTCAGGTCATTGTTGGGTTCCATAGAGGGTTTTTTTTTCTTAAATCGCAGGTGCGAAGATAGCGTTTTTTGGCCACCAAGGCACGAAGACACGAAGGTAAGGCGAGGAAAAACGAAATTAGCAGAACCCTTCCCGATGAAATGTCATCCCGGGCAAGCACAAGATTGGCGACAAAGTGAAAAATGAAATTTGACCCGGGACCCCGACGCAATCATGGTGGACGCTATGAAATGCATCAGTGCGGCTTGCCACCCCCAGGGACTTGGGGGTCCCGGGTCAAATATCACTTATGTTTCATAGCTGCTCTTTCTGCGTGCCCGGGATGACATTTCGAGTTGAAAGAAGTTGTGGCCTTAGTGTATTGGCTTTTGTTCGCTATTATTCCAAACCTGTACGTTTCTGAACAACCAATACTACCTCAACACCTTACAAACCCATCCCCGCCCAATTTTCAATCCTGGCACAATTATTAATACTACAATTAGGAATTTAATAATCGATGCTTTTCTTTTGTCATGCTCCGATCAAGAATTAATCATTGGCAACATGAAGAAATTTCAATTAGGCGAATTCGAGGAAGTGGTCATGCTCACCGTAGGGATACTTTATAAGGATGCCTACGGCGTGTCGATCAAAAAAGAAATTGAAACCAGACTGTCCCGAAACGTCAGCGTAGGCGCCCTCCAAACAGCACTGAAAAGGCTGGAACAAAAGGGGTATTTGAAATCCCGCGACGGTGAGTCGACCCAGGAAAGGGCGGGGCGGCCGAAGCGCTATTTTATGATCACTGCCTATGGGAAGAAGGCGATGGAGTATTCGAAAAGTACACGTAATACACTTTGGGATGCCATTCCGAAGATTGCTCTACAATCGGTGATCGGTGATCGGTGGTGAACACCCTATTGTTAAGGATTGGAATACGAACTAGTAAATCATGGATCAGAAACTCATTGGATGTAACTGCAACCAATCTACCGATCACCGATCACTGATTACCGATCACCGATTTGACTGCCTTTGAAAAAGAATAGCCTGATACCACCCCAACTCCCCCTTCGGTTCTTCCGCTGGTTTTGTCACAGTGATCTATTGCCGACCATCGAGGGCGATTTATTGGAACTGTACGAAGAGCGGATGAAGGTCAAAGGCAAAAGAAATGCGGATTGGAAATTTATCATAGACGTTTTATTACTGTTCCGGCCGGGTATTGTCCAGCCTGCTGAAATGTATCCTCATGTAAACCATTATGCCATGTATAAAAGTTATTTTAAAATTGCCTGGAGGAATCTGTTGAAGAACAAAGCCTATTCCTCCATCAATATCATCGGCCTGGCCATGGGCATGACCGTGGCTATCCTGATCGGCTTGTGGATAGCCGACGAACTTTCATTCGACTCCTATTTCAAAAACCATGACCGGCTGGCGGAGGTCTTGCTCAACCAAACCGATAAGGGGATAACCTATACCGGTCCAACCATTGCTTCTCCTGTTGAAGATCCGCTACGAACCAAATTTGCATACGATTTTACGGCATTGGCCCTTGTTTCCTACCCCAACGACCATATCGTATCCGTCGGCGACAAAAAAATATCGAATGCCGGAAGATGGGTGCAGCGCGACTTCCCGGAGATGTTTACTCTCGATATGTTGTCTGGCAACCGTAAGGCATTGAAAGACCCATCGACGACATTGCTCAGCGTCTCCCTGGCCAAAGCCCTATTTGGTGACGCCAATCCAATGAATAAAACCATAAGGGTAGACAATAGACTGGATGTGATTGTTGGCGGCGTATACGATGACCTTCCAACCAATACCACTTTCTCAGATACCCGGTTTTTGCTTTCCTGGGATAACAAGGAAAATTGGAACAATACCAACACCGATTGGAATAACCACTCCTGCAAATTGTTTGTGCAACTTGCTGATAAGGCAAACTTGGGGCAGATAACCGAAAGAATCAAGGGTCTGCCCACACCCCATATAAAGCAATGGAAGGAAGAGATCATGCTTTATCCAATGGATAAACTGCACCTCTATGGCAGCGAGCTTCAGAATGGAAAGGCACGCGACAGTCAAATTCAATTTGTCTGGCTCTTCGGTACCATCGGCGCTTTCGTGCTTCTGCTGGCTTGCATCAACTTCATGAATCTTTCAACGGCAAGAAGTGAAAGCCGTGCCAAGGAAGTGGGAATCCGCAAAACCATTGGTTCTATGCGGGGACAGTTGATTGGCCAGTTCCTTAGCGAATCCATTGTCGTGGCCTTTCTGGCTTTCATGCTCTCCCTCCTGCTCACCCAATTATCACTTCCCTTCTTTAATGGATTGGCCGACAAGCAAACTTCCATCCCCTGGACAAACCCCCAATTTTGGATGACGACGGTAGGCTTTGCCTTGTTCACCGGAATCCTGTCGGGAAGCTACCCCGCATTCTACTTATCTGCTTTCAAACCGGCAAAAGTATTAAAAGGGGCATTCAAGTCAGGGCGACTCGCTTTGCTTCCGCGAAAAATTCTGGTAGTCACTCAGTTCACCGTATCGATAACCCTGATCATCAGCACCCTTATTGTCTTCCAGCAAATCCAATATGCAAAAGACCGGCTTCCGGGCTATTCCCGCGACGGAATGATCACGGTAACTGTTAATACTCCCGAGTTAACGGATCATTACGATATTATCCGGAATGAACTCATGCGAACCGGGGCAGTACAGAACATGGCGCGGTCATCGCAATCACCGGCCCACTTCGGCAATAACAACAGCGTGGAATGGAGAGATAAAGACCCGGGCCTGGTGATCTTCTTCCGGAACGTGACCGTAACTCCTGATTTCGGCAAAACAATCGGCTGGAAGATGAAAGAAGGTCGGGACTTTTCTCCGGATTTCCCTGGGGATTCGGCCTCGGTTATATTTAATGAAGCGGCCATAAAAATAATGGGCTTCAAAGACCCGCTTGGTGAGACAATCAAATTCTGGGGTAAGTCGTACACCATTACCGGGGTGGTGAAAGACATGGTTACACAATCTCCCTATGAACCCATAGAGCCTGCACTATTCTTGCAGAATGGATGGCTCGGGGTGATCATCATAAGAATGAACCCTTCCCTTCCCGTCCGGGAAGCCCTGGCTAAAATTGAACCGGTATTTAAGAAAAATAATCCTTCCGGTCCCTTCGAATTCAATTTTGTAGATGAAGTCTATGGGCGAAAGTTTTCCAGCGAGGAACGCGTCGGCAACCTCGCCGCTTTCTTTACGATCCTTGCCGTCTTCATCTCCTGCCTGGGTCTGTTTGGCCTGGCCTCCTTCGTAGCAGAACAACGCACGAAAGAAATCGGCATCCGGAAAGTGTTGGGAGCATCGGTGGCGAATCTCTGGAAGATGTTGTCAAAGGACTTCGTTGTGTTGATTGTGATAGCGTGTGCCATTTCAATTCCTCTTTCTATCTCATTTATGGGGGACTGGTTATTGCACTATGAATATCGCACGAGCATCACATGGCAGGTACTTGTGGCGTCCAGTTTGGGTGCATTGATCATTACTTTGCTGACGGTAAGTTTTCAAGCCATTAAAGCAGCGATTGCAAATCCAGTGAACAGTTTGAGAACGGAGTAATAAGAAGTAAGAAGTAAGAAGTAAGAAGTAAGAAGTAAGAAGTAAGAAGTAAGAAGTAAGAAGTAAGAAGTAAGAAGTAAGAAGTAAGAAGTAAGAAGTAAGAAGTAAGAA
>DATHFS010000752.1:0-4971 GCA_035317975.1 Cyclobacteriaceae bacterium
CCCCCTGTTGGAGAACTACCATCATATCGTATCGCCACAGGCAAAAAATGAAACTGTAGATTTGGATAAGCAACCGTTTCATTACTTCTGACAAATCCTCCTCCCTCAAAGTGATTCGTTGCCGCAGGTCCTTTATGAAAAAACATCCACTGAAGGCCCACCCAAGGCTTGTTATACCATTTCAACGCCGGCCATACGCTTACTGGTTTTTTGCAGGAATATTGGATATACACTTCAAGATGATCCTGTAAATTCTTCCCCACGCCAGGAAGGTCGTGTAGCACCTTAACCCCTGCCGATTTCAAAATTTCTGGATCTCCTATTCCGGACAGCTGGAGAAGCTGGGGAGAATTAAAGGCACCTCCACAGCAAATAACCTCACCTGCGGTAACCCTGCGCAAACGATCTCCTTTCAAAAATTCTACTCCGACTGCGCGCTTCCCCGAGAAAAGAATTTTGGTTGCGAGAGCACCACAGATTACTTCAAGATTTTTTCGTTTTCCCAAAACAGGATGCAAATAGGCCGTTGAGGCAGACCAACGCCTCCCCTTTTTGATATTGCGGTCGAACATTCCAAAACCTTCCTGTTGGAATCCATTGACATCGTCAGTTAGGGGATAGCCTGCTTGTTTGGCCGCAACAAAAAATGCGTTAAACAAAGGATTGGTCGCAGGCCCGGTCTCGAGGTACAGAGGACCGGTACCACCACGCCAGAAGTTTGCTCCAGCGGTTCTGTTTTCAGACTTTTTAAAATAAGGAAGGCAATGGGAATAATCCCACGATTCCATTCCTGGATCCTTTGCCCACTTTTCATAATCCAATGGATTACCGCGAATGAAAATCATTCCGTTAATGGAACTGGAACCTCCTAACATTTTTCCACGGGCATGATACACCTGCCGGTTATTCATGAATGGCTCAGGCTCCGATCGGTATTGCCAATCATAAAACCGACTACCAATGGGATAGGTAAGGGCAGCCGGCATATGAATAAAAATATCCCACCAGGAATCTCTTCTTCCCGCTTCAATCATCAACACCTTGTGGTCCGGATTTTCGCTCAGTCGATTTGCCAACACACAGCCTGCCGACCCGCCTCCAATAATAATCGTGTCAAAAACTTTATCCATCTCCGTTATCCATCTCAATACGGAGATTCGACATCTCCTAGTTCTACATAAACACTTTTTAGCTGGGTATACTGTTGAATCGCAGCAAGGCTATTCTCCCGGCCCTGACCTGATTGTTTATATCCACCAAAAGGAAGTTCAATAGGGGTTATATTATAATTATTAATCCAGCATGTACCTGCCTGTAATTGATGAATTACCCGATGGCCGCGTTTTATGTCATTCGTAAATACACCTGCTGCCAGTCCGTAGGGTGTATTATTCGCCCTTTCAATCACCTCTTCTTCTGAGTCAAAAGAGAGTATAGAGAGCACGGGACCAAAAATCTCTTCTTTGCAAATTTCCATTTCGTCATCGCAATCGGTAAAAATTGCCGGAGTCAGGAAATTGCCGGAAGTAATATCCCGTCCTTTGAAATCTGTTGAAGGCCGGAAGCCTCCGGTCAACAATGTGGCACCGGAAGATTTTCCTGAATCTATAAACCGGATTATTTTTTCCATGTGCGCCTTACTAATTAATGCGCCCATCTGGGTATCGGGATCGGCAGGGTCGCCCACTCTGATTTTTTCAGTTCGATCTTTAAGTTTCATTAAAAAGGAATCATAAATTTTACGATGCACAAATACCCGCGTACCATTCGAACAAACTTCACCTTGCGTATAAAAATTTGCCAGCAAGGCTGCGGATACAGCATTATGTATATCTGCATCTTCGAAAATAAGTAAGGGAGATTTTCCACCAAGTTCAAGGGTGACCCGTTTCAGGTGGGGTGCCGCACCGGCAAAGATTTTTTTACCCGTTGATACTGAACCTGTCAATGAAATTTTTGCTATACGCGGATGATCTACTAACATCCCTCCAACCCTGCCGTCACCCTGAACTACATTAAACAAACCAGGCGGGGCTCCGGCTTCCATAAATGCCTTAGCCAATTCAAGTGCCGTTGCCGGGGTGAGTTCGGATGGTTTAAAAATCATTGCGTTGCCGCAAGCCAACGCTGGGGCAGCCTTCCAGGCAGCAATCTGAATCGGATAGTTCCAGGCACCAATTCCAACACAAATACCTAAAGGCTCAGGACGCGTATATCCAAAAGCGTTTTTCAAATCAAAAAACTCCCCATGTATACCGGCGGCCATTCCTCCAAAATATTCCATCGCATCTGCTGCCGAACTAATATCCACAGCCAGCGATTCCGAAATGGGCTTTCCAACATCCTGAGTTTCTAAAAAAGCAATTTTCTCCAATCCGGATCTTAAAATACGAGCTACCGTTGATAAAACCCGACCCCGTTCTGCTCCGGTTTTGGTATGCCAAATTTGGAAGGCCTTTTCTGATGAATTTACAGCTGCTTCAATATCCTGATCGTTAGCCTGAAAAACCTCTCCCAACGGATTATTATTAGCTGGATTATAGTTTATCCAGGATTCCCTGTTTGAACTTGTCGTTAATGCACCATCTATAAACTGAGAGTACACCATATGGTTTTTAAGAAACTCTTTGTTTTTCACTTGACTTATAATAATAAATGATCACACCAATGCCAATCAAACCCGCTGTATAAATCCACGCTGAATACTGCTGATACCACTCCAAACCATAGGTGGCAGTCCGGGGCCATGACACATTAACAACCATAAAAGTACTCCAAATCAGGGCCAAAATATTAACCGGGAATCCCCATTTGCCCAAATTAAACCTGGCATTCGTATCTACTCCATACCGGCCCGATATAAACCTGTTTTTCAGTTGAAGTGCAACCACGATCCAGTAGGCCAGATTAGCCCAAAGTATGGCGATAGAAGTTACCAATTCAAATACTTTTGGAAATTGAAGATTCATCGCCAAAATAAGTATTGCTCCCAATCCACAAAGCAGGGTAGCTAAAACAGGAGTTTGGGTTTTTGAGGAAACTTCCGACACGGATTCACTAAAGGGCAGGCAGCCATCACGCCCCATGGCGAACATGAGTCTCACTGCTCCGGACTGAACTGCAAGTGTGCACACGGTGATGGCAAAAATAACAATACAAAGAAAGAGGCTGCCTGTCGTTTCACCCAGGACTGATTTCACCAACATAGGCAACCCTCCGCGCATCGTTCCCAAATCCGGCATACCCAAATCCGGCACTGCCATCAAGGCAAAAAGTAATACCAGTAATCCGGCAAATCCCGCGGCAAGAAGAGCCTGCAAGATAGCACGGGGAGCCTTTTTACGGGGATCATGAGTTTCTTCAGCAAGTGTTCCGGCCGTATCGAATCCATAAAGAACATAAGAGGCTGTCAAGGCAGTAGCGGCCATTAAGATCGTCGCATCAGGAAAAGAGTTGACCTCAGATCCGGTATAGTTAAAATGTACGACAGCTTCGATCGGAGACCGTACTCTACTTATAAACAGAAGAACGATCAGAAATAGAATTCCAACCAGTTCGGCAATGACACCAATATTATTGATCAGCGCCAGTAGCTTAATACCCTTGGCATTGACAATGGTACTTGTAACAATTAGAATAGAACCTAGTAAAATAGCGTTCTTCGCTACTGATTTTGGGTCGGTTGAGGTTCCGATGATCTGGAATGAACTTGAAATCTGGGGCAGGCTAACCTGAAGCGCCATGGCCACAGCAGCAATAGAGGTAATAAGACAAGCCAGATAAATCCAGCCTGTCATCCATCCAAGGAAAGGGTTTCCGGTAAACTTTGCCCATTGATAAACGCCGCCGGACAACGGAAACCTGGAAGCCAGTTCTGCAAAGCAGAGCGCCACCAGCAGTTGACCTGTCAATACAAATGGCCAGGTCCAGAAAAATCCCGGTCCCGCCACCCCGTAACCCAAATGAAACATCTGAAAAAGACCGGTAAGAATTGAAATGTAAGAGAAGCCTGCAGCAAAACTGGAGAAGCTGCCCATGGAACGCTTTAGTTCCTGGCGATAACCAAACTTTGCGAGGTCGTTACTATCGGCAGCTGGAGTATCCTTCATGGCTTGGAATAAAAAATCAAAAATCAAATATCAACAATAAACAATAAACAATCCGTGTGACAGATTTTTGATTGTTTATTGGTGATTTGTGATTGCTGATTTTATGGAATAATCCACGTGACTGATTTTTGATTGTTTATTGTTGATTTGTGATTGCTGATTTTACAGCACTGGGAATCAAAAAAATCATTAATAAAAAACATACCTTTATGTTATAAACTATCCCAAATGTCCTTAGCCGGAATTGACACAAACTTCACCTTGCCTTCGCGCTTTTATACAAGCACCGAAATTTTCGAGGAGGAGCTTTCGCGGATTTTCTACAGTCGATGGATTTATGTGGCTTGTGAGGCGGACCTTCCGAAACCAGGTGATTACGTTGCTTTAAAAATCGGAACGCGGTCCTTTTTTCTGCAGCGGACGGAACGAGGAGAGGTTTCTGGATTTTACAATGTATGCCGGCACCGCGGCCATGAACTTGTCCCGGAGGAGAAAGGCAACTGCCGCCGGCTCGTCTGCCCCTACCACAACTGGACGTACGACCTTTCCGGAAAACTGCTGAATGCTCGCGGTATGGATCCCGGGTTTCCCAAGGAAAATTTCGGTCTGAATCCAATAGAGGTCGCTGTGATCGGTGGCCTTATTTATGTTTGCCTGACCACGCCCGCACCGGCTGACATCGAAGACGTGCGGGCGATGCTTACTCCATATTTGGCTCCATACGATTTGCCTAAAACCAAAATAGCCTGCCAGAAAGATATTATTGAAGCCTGCAACTGGAAACTGGTGATAGAAAATAACAGGGAATGCCTGCATTGCACGAATAATCACCCTGAACTGTTGATACCGCTTTACAGCTCCG
>DATHFS010000753.1:0-5052 GCA_035317975.1 Cyclobacteriaceae bacterium
AGAAGCAGATGCTCCGTGCCGATGTAATCATGGCCTAACCGTAACGCCTCTTCCCGACTCAAAGAAATGACTTCCTTCACCCGGTTGGAAAATTTTGCTTCCATATTTGCCATATTGAGTATTGTAAATGTAAAGTTTTCAGTCTGTTATTCAAAAGGGGCAGGTTTGTTTGCAAAGGTACTCCCCGATAGCGTCATTTTCGCCCTGCCCCAACGACGAAAAAACAACAATTGAATTTTATTTGTTCAAATCTCCCTTCTTGATGCCGTGAGGATGCTCAGGGAATTCGGTCCCTCACAAAATAACAAGTCGATAAGACTGAGGTTACTTGCAAAAGTATTGCCAAAAACCTGGTAGTAGGGCTTGGGTTGGTAGAAAGCCCGGCTGGAATAGGGCTTTTTGGAAGTTATCTGTGAACGCAGGTCACAAATCGGCAAACCGACCTCCTTTTGATAGTCCTCCGTCTCAGAAAGGTCTTTTCTTAAACCCAGATTATTCAGACAGAATGACAGCACCTCCCGGTTCAGATCGAAGATAAAGTCGAAGTTACGGTACAGTATGTCGTGCAGTTCCGGAGCATAATGCTCAAAGAAAGGCGCTTTGGCGTAGGCCGACTGGATGGACCGCCAATGGTTGTTCTGCCATTTCCCGGTGTAGTCGATCCGGATGTCCATGAAGGGAACTTTATTATGCTTCGCCGTCAACGGCACTACAAGCATGATGGGGCCTTGTGGCGTATTGATATAACAACGGTTCCGATAACCTTGCTTTATATAATGCTCCTGTTTTTCCAAAACAACTTTATCAAACGGAAGGAGAGAACAAAAATATTCTAGGCAAGGAAGATAGTGAGGCTCAATCAAGCCGATATTCATGCCCGAAAGATAAAAAGTGTTTCCCGAAAAATTATCTCCCGCAGATCGTGAAAAAATTGTCTCCCGCAGACCTGTCCGACGTAGCCTTGGCGAAGTCGGATCTCGCGGATTTTCGCAGAGAAGTTTGAGTAGCAAGTCCGTTGAGGCAGAAAAGGTTTCAAAACCTGGCGGGAATCTTGTCCATTGCGAATTAACACGAAATAAATCTGCGAAAATCCGCGAGATCTGCGGGAAACAATGCCGGGATTCAGGTAGATTAGGGGATGCCAGGATTTTTCATGCGAAGTTGTTTGGGCCACCAATGGATCGCAGGGATGCTTCTGGTGAGTTCCTGCCTCATGAAGGAGACTGTCCTACAACCGGCTCCGCCTCCAGTTCCACTGCCGACGACGCCGTGCTCACCGCACGTGGTAGAGGGTTTCACCGACAAGGTTTCCTACTTTCCCGGCGATAGCGTAATCATCTACCTTCAAACCCGTGAATCCGTTTCCCTGTGCAAGCTCGATATCTTTGATGTCAATGGAAATGTAGTTTCATCGGTAGCCGCATCGCTCTTTCCCCAACTTTCCCCCGACACGACCGAGGCCGGATACGGATATCTCCCTACTGTAAAGATTCTTGTTCCCCCTGCCACAGCCAGTGGAATGTATTTAGTAGAGAACGAAATTCCTTTTATTGTAAAGACCCGGAAGCGTGTCGATATTACCATTGTCTATCCCATCAATACAGCTAATGCCTACAGCGATAGCGGGGGGAAAAATTTATACAGCATCGACCATCGGCCCTGTCTGGTTTCATTTCTAAGACCCATTCCACTTCAATCGCGATCGGAATATTGCCTGAAATGGTTTTCTTCTCTTCAAGACATTACCGTCGGTTATGTGTCGGACGTTGACCTGGACTCCTACAGTTCAATTGAACTTTCCAAGATCATTGTTCTTCCCGGCCACAGCGAATATTGGACGAGGGCGGGGCGATTGAATTTCGACAGGTTCGTGAATGAGGGCGGACACGCTCTTATCCTTTCCGGAAATACAATGTGGTGGCAGGTGAGGTATTCGGCCGATTATACAAACATGATTTGTTATAAAGACGCTCTTCTCGATCCCGAAAGCGATCCGTTACTGAAGACCATAAACTGGGACAAAGACGAACTCCACTATTCCATCCTGTCCAGCATCGGCGCCGATTTTTCCCGCGGAGGCTATGGCCTGCAGGATGATGCCGGGTGGGATGGATTCAAAATAAGCACACCCGGTTCACCCCTGCTGAAAGGACTGGGTCTTAAGAAAGGTGATACGCTGTCCCTGCCTTCCGGCGAATACGATGGAGCTCCTATTCTGGGGTTTGACGCCAATGGCTATCCTGTCCTGGATTCAGTCCAATTGAATTTTAAAAAAATAGAACTCATCGGTTTTGACAAAGGCAGCCGCGCCGGAAAGGAAACCATTGGAACCTTCATCGTATTTCAAAAGTCAGTCTCCTCCGGAATTATAATGAATGCAGCGAGCTACGGTTGGTGCTCATCCGATGGGATGGGGGGCGCATCAGGAAATTCGATAAAAGCGATTACCCGTAATGCGATTGATCTCCTGCTGAAGAATGAATCCGTATTTTCGAAATAATTTCCCGCAGATCGCGAAAATTGTTTCCCGCAGATCGCGCAGATTTTCGCAGATAAAGAATGGAATAGCAATTCCATTGGGTGGAAATAATTTCTAACCTTTGGAGAATTTTGTTCATGTTCCATATGTTAATTAAAACATTCTGACTAACCTGAATTGAAGTTTTTCGATTTGTTAGATGGATGCAAAAATCTTTCCCACCACACCCAGGTGAGCTCTTTTCCAAAGGGAATCAGTGCGGTGGGCCCTCCCTTCAGGGAGTCGGAGGGTGCACGGGGGGCCCATCGCGCAGTCACCTGCGAAAAAATGCGCCATCTGCGGGAGATTATTCTCGAGATCACTGCATAATCATTCGTATGAGGCGGGAACAATTTTAAAACCTAGAACAGATTTTGTCGGTCACCAACTAACTTAAAATAAGTCTGCGAAAATCTGCGCGATCTGCGGGAAACAAATCTGCGGGAGACAGCTACGCAAACGCTTCAAAGCTGCCCAACCCTTCCCGCACGACAACTGGTTCCCCGGTACTAAAATCAACAACCGTTGAGGGCACATTCCCGCCCGGACCCCCGTTGATCACAATATCAACATGATGTTTAAGGTCTTCGTAGATTTCTTCCGGGTCGGTAGTATACTCTTTGATCTCATCACCGCTTTTGACCGATGACGTGATCAGAGGATTCCCGAGCAGCGCCACAATCTCGTGCACGATCCTGTGATCAGGGATGCGGATGCCGACGGTCTTTTTATTCACACCCACTATTTTAGGCACGTTGGTACTGGATTCAAATATGAACGTAAAGGGGCCCGGCAAGGCTTTCTTCAGAATTTTAAAAACAGGCGTATCAATCCTCCTGACGTATTCCGAAATATGAGCCAGGTCGAGACAAATGAACGACAAGTTTAGCTTTTGCGGCTTGATGTCCAGGATCTGACAAAGTCGCTCCACGGCCCTGCGGTTCGTCAGGTCGCAGCCAATACCATAGACCGTGTCGGTAGGGTACACTATAATTCCCCCTTTTCTAAGGACGTCGACAACCCGCGCAATTTTGCGGGCTTCGGGGTTGTCAGGGTGGATAGGGAGAAATTCAGCGATCATTATTCATGCAAATTAATCCAAAAGCGCATCATGATTTTCACAAACAAAAAGGAAAAAGATTCTTTCCATAACCTCCGCGCCTCCTTTGCGCCTCTGCGTCTCCGCGGTTGAAAATCATTTCGTATTTTTGAACACTTTTTTTCTTATGCCAGAAATATCACGCAAGAAATTGGCCTTTTTTCTGATCAGTTCCACCCTGTTCATCACGTTTGTTTTTTATGGGTACCAGATCCTCTACACGCCCAACATCCTGGTGGACAGGGACGACAAATTATTCATTGTCCGGTCCGGGTATACATTCCGGAATGTGCAAAAGGACCTGGCTGATGGAGGGTATGTCAACGACCTCGTGTCATTTAGTTTTCTCGCGCGGCTGATGAATTTCGACAAGGGGATCAGGCCGGGCCGGTATTTTCTGCGCCGGAACATGACCAATATCGCAGCAATAAAAGCATTGGGATCGGGGGGCCAGGAGCCGGTGAATGTGACGTTCACGTCGGTACGCCTGCGCCGTGATCTGGCTGAAAAAATAACAAAGAACATTGGTTTTAGCCCCCGGGAATTTGACGAGGCCCTGGATGCGTTTGTTGCCACGAACCAGGAGGGGTTTACAAAAGACAACATCCTTACCTTATTTATTCCGAACACCTATCAAGTCTATTTCAATATTAATCCCGAGGATTTCATCGGACGTATGGAACAGGAGTACCAGAAATTCTGGAATGATGAACGGAAGGCTCTGGCACAGGAAATAGGGTTGACTCCGATAGAAGTCTCGATCCTGGCGTCCATCGTCCAGGCCGAAACGGCGAAGCAGGATGAAGCCCCCGTCGTTGCCGGACTGTACCTCAACCGGCTGAAGAAAGGCATCGCCCTCCAGGCCGATCCGACACTGAAATTCGCCCTTGGCGATTTTACGATCAAGCGTGTTCTGAACGAGCACAAAGAGGTCAACTCACCCTACAACACCTATAAATACGCCGGGTTGCCGCCCGGTCCGATCAATGTACCCGGAATTGCAATGATCGACGCGGTTCTTCACTACCAAAAGCACCGGTATTTTTATATGTGTGCCAAGGAAGATTTCTCCGGCTATCATAATTTTGCCAACTCCCTCGAGGAGCACAACGTGAATGCCAGGAAGTATCAGAGGGCATTGAGTATTGAGATGAGGAAGGCGGCTCTGAAGAAGAATTGAGTGTTTGTTTATGTTACTCGTGTTTGAATAGTCTTTGCAATGGTGATCGGTCATCAGTGATCGTTGGAGTGTACAGGGTTACTATAGTGTGGCCATGCTCTCAGACAATGAGGAAGGCTGCTCTAAAAAAGAATTGAGTATTTGTTTATATTATTCGTGTTTGAATAGTTTTTGCAAATGGTAATCGGTGATCGGTGGAGTGTACAAAGTTGTTTATATTACTCGTGTTGAAATAGTTTTTGCAATGGTGATCAG
>DATHFS010000754.1:0-2335 GCA_035317975.1 Cyclobacteriaceae bacterium
GAAAAGTGTCTCGTATGCGGTCAAGAGGTTCTGGCCGACTTTAGTCCATTGCAATTCCTGCTCAACCCGCTGACGACCGTAAGTCCCCATCTTTCTTCGAAGCTCAGGTTGTTCCATGAGGTGGGCAATCATTTCCGCGAATTCGGATTCGCCATTTGGTTTAGCATAAGCAGCAGCCTCACCAGCGGAAAACCGCGTTTCTTTTAGATCGAAAGAGACGATGGGCTTTGCATACGCCATATATTCCATGATTTTGATCCAGGTAGATACATCATTCAACGGACTGGAAGGATCGGGATCCACGCAAATGTCCGCGGCCGCAAGGTTGGACTGCAAATCTTCATCGGAAACAAAGCCCGTTAGTTCAACGCAACCGTTGAGTTGCAGCGTTCCAGCCAGATCGCGTAAATCCTGCAATGAATCTCCCGTACCCATGATGACACAATGGAAATCCGACCGCTTCAGATCGTGCAACAAGTAGCGCAAGGATCGAAGGAGGTAATCAACGCCATCCTGAGGATTAAGACTGCCCACGTAGCAAAGAATGCACTTGTTCATTGCCTTGAGACGAGGCGAGGGTTGAACTGGAGACATTCGTAACTTGTCAGGCCCATTTCTCACAATAAAAATGGTCCGGGGATCTCTTTTCGCGCGCTCCATCTGCACCTGTTTATAGGATTCGTTGGTCGCGATCGTGATGTCCGCCAGCTTGAGGCTGCACCATTCAAACACTCTTAGTAATCGGGTAAAGAAACCTTCCCCGGTTCGATAACGAGAGCGGTAAAGTTCTGGACAAAGATCGTGGTGATCGAAGATGAATTTTTTCCCAAGCAGCTTGAAAGGTAGAGCCACCACAAAAAGGGTATCGGGAGGATTGTGAGCGTGAATGACGTCAAAACCACGCCGGATGAAAACATAAAAGCTAACCACCAAACAAGCCCCCGTGAAGTAGCAGTATTCAAAAAGATAACCAAGAGAGGATTTCAGTTTAAGGAAAAGCAGACCTGCCCGACTGAGGTTTCCATGCGAGGTTTTCTTAAATAGTTCTAACCGTGGTAGACGGTACACTTGAACACCGTTGACGACTTCGGTCATGACCTGGCCTTTTTTTCGAAGTGCGATCACTGAGACGTGATAACCGGACTCTGTGAGCAAAATAGCTTCATTCTTGACACGTGTATCCTGCGGGAAATGATTCTCCACCAGCATGAGGACTCTGACCGCAGATGCTTTCATAATCCGACGACGGCTTGCATTGTCAGGCTGCTACCAACAGACACCTTCGTAATTAGCCGGCCGGCTTATAGATTCTGGATATAACCGAACGAGATCGATTATTACTCTTGAATCCCCATGTTTGACAATCGCGTCGTAAATTGGAGGATTTTTCTTGCTCACAACCACAACATCACTAGTCTCGATAACTTCGCTTGGAGATGAAACCATCAAAGATGAAATGTGAGGTATCGTCTCTTCAATATAACGCTTATTCGCGCCCACCAGCTTCGCCAGGCCAACTTCCTCATCGTAGATGGTCACCTTATGCCCTTTACCGATTAAGGTCTCAATCAACATCACGATAGGACTTTCTCGCATATCATCCGACCCTGTTTTAAAACTGAGCCCCAACACTCCGATCCGATTCTTTCCCGTTCGGCGGATCAGATTGAGAGCGAGTTCAATCTGTTTACGATTATTTTCGAGGACGGAATTTAACACTGGCGTTTCCACGTCCAGTTGCTTCGCTTTGTGAAGAATGGCGCGCAGATCTTTTGGCAGACAGGAGCCGCCGAAAGCAAATCCTGGCTTGAGATAATAGGGAGAGATGTTCAGCTTGGTGTCTTTGCAGAAGATCTCCATCACCTTGTGGCTATCGATACCCATGCGCTTACTCAGATTGCCAATCTCATTCGCAAAACATACTTTCACGGCGTGAAATGTGTTACAGGCATACTTGATCATCTCAGCTACCGGAATGGGTATTCGCTCAATCGCACACTCTAGTTTGGAATAGATAGCCGCAAGCCGTTCAGCAGAAAGGTCATCGCGGGCTCCAATTATGGTAAAGGGCGGGTGATAAAAATCATCAATTGCGGTGGTTTCTCGCATGAATTCAGGGTTCATGCAGATGCCAAACTCTTTTCCGGCCTGCTTACCGGACGTGCGCTCAAGTAACGGCAAAATAATATTCTCTACCGTTCCTGGCAGCACCGTACTGCGGATGACAACAACATGAAATTTATCGGAATTCCTCAACAATTCACCGATTTGCCCGACAACTCTCTCTACTTGCCCAAGGCCTAAGCTTCCATTTTCATTGCTCGGTGTTCCAACG
>DATHFS010000755.1:0-8403 GCA_035317975.1 Cyclobacteriaceae bacterium
CCTCAACCTATCCACCTTCCACTTCAGGAATTGTTGTTGCTTACGACGCTACGGCTGCGGTTCGGGCTCCGGGAACCGACCCAAAATTTGTGACCTTTACCCTGCCAGCCGTTGGCAATCCGGCCGACATATCGTACGCCACCGGTTTTGATTTCCATTTACAATCCACGTCGCCGGCGTTAGGAAAAGGATTTACCGGTTTCACACCGTTACAGGTAGTCCCTGTCAGCGAAACGTTTGGTTCATCCGGCATCACTCTTCCAAACAAAGATTTAGGGGCCTATCCATCAGACGGGACCGGCAATCAGCATTAATTCATTGGTTCGGTAAAAGCGAATAGGTCCTCTATTCGCTTTTATTTTTGCTATTCAATCTATTTCACCTGCACTTTTATCCACTCACACGTGCTTTTGTTTATGTTGGAATAGTTAGCTTCCATCAGCAGTCCGGGTTTGATGTCTTCCCATTTTCCGCGTGTGTTCGGTTGCTTCTGGATACTTTTGTCGAGATAGATCGCCGTACTCTTCTCAATTTTTATAGTCGCCTTGGTCTGATCGTCGAGCGTCATCGTAACGGAGTAATCCTGTTTCTTAACACTTTCCACTTTCCCCATTTTTGTCGTTTTACCTGAGGCCCCGGGAGACTTTCCGATAGGGATAAATACTTCCGTCATTTTTTGCGACCTGGCTTCGAAGCATAGCACCAGCAGAAGGAGTGAAAGGATCAGGTGAAATAATTTTAGTTTGACCTCCATTTTTTTCATGGCATTCATTTGGTTCTGTTAAACTCAATCATATCTTCTCTCGCATTATCCAATTCAAGCAACGCGTCACGGGCGGACTTTTCTCCGCCCCTTTTTTCAATATGCCTCAGGGCTTTTTGCAAATGATCCACCGCTTTAGGATGCAATCCTCCTGAACGAAGGTCATTTGTCGCGTCGTGTATTTCCTCAACAGCCTGCTGCACTAATTTTTCAAACTCTGTGTTTCCTAAAATTTCGCGTGATATAAAGGAATTCAAAAGCTGCTGGCTCTGCCTGATATTCTCCAGGGCGTTGATCACTCGCAAAAAGGCCGCTATCGCTACAATTTGTGTTGCATCCAATTCTATTTGACTGCCGGTCAGCTTTGCCAGCGTTTTTGCGGCAGAGGAGTTGTTGAACGCTTCTCCATCATAAAACGCTACTGCCCCTTCAATGGTGGATACGGAGTTATTGTGAAAAAACGGACCGGTGTCTGCCGCTTCCACTAATGGAGGCACATTGAAAGTGCCATCCCCCGGAAATCCAAATCCGTCATCGGGTGGATCAAATTCAGATGTCAAATGGGCCGGTTGATCCGGAAGGTCTTCCACTCCCGTGTTAAAATTGAGATTGCCGCCGTCCTTAAAAAAGGCAGGGTCGGCATTGGCGCCGGCGTTGAAATGACAGATACCGCATTTGCCGGTGGCAGGATCGTTGAAGATGGCCTGGCCCCGGAATGCAACTGGACTTTTCAGCTGAAGCGGCAGTTGCAAATCCTTGTGCAGGCCGAGGGACAGTTGAAACGCTTCCAGGGCATCCAACTCCTTGTCGGTGGGCAGGCGAAAATCTATGCCTGCCATGCGGTTTAATGTTTTCGTGAAGTGCTGGATCACGGCACCCGTTGCAAAGGACCGGAGCGTGGCATCGCCCGGTGCGCCATCACCGCTCCAACCTGTATGCGGGCCTGCCGGACTGTTCACTGAATTGCTCAGACCCAGGGTGTGGGGCACACCCCGCAAGGTGAAGTTGCTGTCCAGGTCGTTAAAGCCGTTCAGGTTTTCCGTGATCAGGCCAAACTCTCTGAGCAGTCTCGGGTTTTCAAAATTTTTCTTCAGTGCCGGAGTAAACTCCACCACAAAGAGCGGGTCGTTGTCGGGCAGTGTGGCGATGAACGTCGGATCGATTGTAAAATTATTTTCAGCGCGATGGCATGTTCCGCATGTGCGGCCGTTTCCACTAAAGGTTTCGTTGAAAAAGAGATCACGTCCAAGTGCCACTACCTTATCCTGAGGTTGTGGCATTGGTTTCGGATGCCGACATCCGGTTAATAAAGCAAAACCAACCAGACAGAGTCCGACTGTTTTCGTCACGCTCTTTTTTTTACGCCATCTTCCCTGAGAAAGAATCGCTGACAAGACCAAGATAACAAACCGATCGCGGAACTGTTTGCGGAAAGAAGAAATCGGGGATGAATCAACAAAAGATACTTTAAGTGGCTACTCACTGCTAACTTAATCTTTCACCGCAGAGGCGCGGGGGCGCAAAGTAGGCGCAGAGATCTAAAGAATTGTTGGCCAATTTTTTTACTCCGTATTTTTCGTCAGCCCCGCGGGTACCTGGAAAGGCTATCGCTTATTTAGCCGGAATGACCTTAATATTAGAAAAGTCCCCCGCCGATCCGTTGCCAACCCAAAAACCCAACGATCCACTGGTTCGCTGAGACAATTTCTCAACAGCCAGACTGGGTTGACTATTACCGTTGATATACACGGATACTTTCGGGCTTGCCACTACCACGCGAACATGAACCCAGGAGTTAGGATCGGGGGCGGGTTCGATAGGTTGTTCATACTTACCAGGGAACTCCTCCCGAAGCTTGTTCCAGGTGTAGACCGGATGCGATATGTATTGAACGGCATGACTCTTTCTGACTTTATCCTCCGTCCTAAAGTTGAAAGGCCGCAAATAAATTGCATCATAAGTACTGTTGTCCAAACCATGAAAGGCAAGTCCGACAAAACTTTGTCCCTGCACATCCTTTCCCTTAACATCAAATTCAATTGTTCCATTTGAAAACAAAATATTCTTCAACCAGGCCAGCCCGTCGCCTTCCTTTTCATCGAGGTGTACTCCCACGCGTGAACCATCCTGGATCAGACTGATGTTGCGATTTACTGCTTCAATATGCTTTCGATCCATCATGCTCCGAAGGTCCGGAGTGAGGATATCTTTTGTTTGCGAAAAAGAGGAGGTGGCAAGGAGGATCAAAAGTCCGCCTGAACACAAGGCTGTCGAACATAGGTTTCTCATACTTTATATTTATTAGGGTCAACGGTTTCTATAGGGCTGGAGGCCTCCTCCCTATTTAAGCCCTTGTTGGATTTTCAATCAAATAACTAACCAACCCTCAATACCTCAATAATCTTCTCAATTTGGACATTTTCAGGCGACTCAGAAAATGAAAACGTCCAATCCCGGACAAAATTGTCCATTTTCACACGCCGGAGAGGCCTTTTAAAATACCCCAACGTCGAGTCGTAACAATCCATATTTAATATATATTTATTAGATTTGATTACCAGAGTTATTGGCCGTTTGCTTTTCGGTTAGATTCTTAAACGATTGGTCTATGTGCATGGCTGCCCTTGTTATACGAAGATTTAACAGCCTTTTCATACTGGCTTCTGCCATGGCATTCAGTGGTGTTGTACACGGCCAGGACATTATCATTAAACGGGCCGAACTTGAAAATGAAAAAGTCTATCTCTATTATAATCTGATCGACACTACCCGCGGACGGAATTATACAATTAATCTGTACAGCTCGCGCGACAATTTCATCAACCCGCTTCAAAAGCTCCAGGGAGATGTTGGCCTGGAAGTTGTACCCGGCAACGACCGCAAAATTGAGGTGAACGTGAAAGAAGAATTCGGCGCCGCGTTTGAAGGCAAGCTCGCATTCGAACTCAGGGCCAAAGTTTACATTCCCTTCATCCGGCTCGATGGATTTAATGATTATAAAAAGTTTAAGCGGGGCAAACCGTACGAGATCCATTGGAGTGGAGGACGCCCGCAGAACGTCCTGAACTTCGAATTATACCGGGGAGAAAATAAAATTACGGCGTTCACCAACATTGCCAATGCAGGGAAGTACAACCTGGTATTCCCACCCGATACCAAGCCCGGAAGTAATTATCGCTTCCGCATCAGCGACAGCAAGAACAGGGATGAGGTGGTAAACACGGGAGCGTTCACCATTGCGCGCAAGTTTCCATTGCTGCTGAAGGCCTTGCCGGTCATCGCAGTGGGTGGAGCGATATACGTTGTCACGAAACCCAAGCCTCAATGCGAAGGTTGTTTACCTGATTTTCTGGGCGCACCCGAATAATTTAAATATCAAATGGTACCTATTCGATATCCTATTTTGGCCAGCCAGGTGACCCCGATAAAAGACGCTGTTCTCTTTACTCGCTTAAATGAATTTCATTTCAGTCTGGTGAAATATGCGTTGATGGGGGGACTCATGCTGGGAAGTCTAACGGAATTATTTTCACAGGCCAATACAGTAACCACCACGTATACCACCAACAGTACTTTTAATGTACCGGCAGGAATCAATTCCGTAACAGTGGAATGCTGGGGCGGCGGAGGGGCCGGGGGAGGAAATAATTCGAATACCAAGGGTGGTGGCGGCGGCGGTGGTGGCGGCTATGCCAGATCCGTATTAAACGTTACACCTAATTTAAGTGTTACTGTTACCGTTGGAACGGGTGGATTCGGCAGCAATGGACCGGGGACAAGTGGACAAAACTCCTGGTTTAACAATACCGGAACTGTCATGGCAATTGGAGGTCAGGGGGGAATCGACGCTCAAACCGGTGGTTTTAACGGAATTGGCGGCGCCGGCACTGGCCAGGTATTTTTTAGCGGCGCTCCCGGAGGCACTGGTTACAATGGGGGAGCAGGAGGAGGCAGTTCTAATGCTGCAGGTGGCGGCGGCGGGTCGTCCGCCGGTACGGCAGGTAATGGATCACCGGGGGGGAGTGCCGGGGCCGCTTTGCCTGGTATTGGGGGTATTGCCCCCATAGGCGGCGGTAGTGGAGGGGCTGGCGGATTCACTGGTAACACCAGTGCTGCACCTGGATTTTCCGGGGTTGCTCCTGGTGGCGCCGGCGGTGGTGCAGGGTCCGGGCCCAGTTTCGGCGGTAATGGTGGAAATGGGCAGGTCAAAGTAACTTATACCCAGCCCACCGCACCCGGAACCCCAACGGCGGCGGCCGGCCCTAATATCAATGCACAAGAAAATGGAATATTCAGTATTGTAGTGCCTGGCTTAAGCACTACCGGCGCTGTTGCAGGCGATATCCTTACGCTCTATCAAAATGGAGTTTCCTTAGTGACCCATGGGCTCACTGGTCCGGAGACAACATCCAGCTATGCATTTACAAATGTGACATTAACGGGGGGAGACGGGACAAAATCGATCACCGCCTCGGTCACGAATGCGGCAGGTAATGTGAGCGCTTCGTCAGCAGCACTGTCGCTAACGCTCGATACAACGGCTCCAACCGTAAGTTCAATAGCAAAAACTACTGCAACTAACTCCTGGTCTGTTACCAATGGCACTTCGGCCTCCAGCGTCCAGTTTACGGTTAACTTTTCAGAAAGCGTGACGGGTGTGGATGCATCTGATTTCTCAATAACCTCTGCCGGATCGGTTTCGGGTGCTGCTATAACGAATGTCAGCGGAAGCGGTGCTGCCTGGACGGTGACCGTGGGTTCTTATTCCGGCACAGGTACGGTGCGCCTCAACTTTCTTGACTCAGACAATACCGTGATCGATGCTGCCGGGAATCCAACGGGGGGTTTAGGGGTCGGAAACGGTGCGTTTAGTACCGGCCCATCCTATAGCATCGTTCTTCCGGAACCCTCCAGCGGTATCAGCTCCCTTACCGTCACCAACCAACAAAGTACAACCATTTCTGTACAATGGAATGATGCCGTTGCCCCTGCTACACAGGCAACGCATTACCTCGTAATTCTTTCTGTGGCAACTGAACTGGCGTTCATCATCAAGGATGGCAACTTCTTCAATAATGACGACGATCCTACTGACGGCTTGCTAGTCAGCAACGTTTCATACGAAAGCAGTTTGCCGACTGGAACATTTACGTTTTCAGGGCTGACACCGGCCACAACTTACTATTTAACTTTATATCCCTACACCCTCTCCTCCAATAACAGCAGTGACAATATAGATTATAACATGACCACCTCTGCCTCGGCTACCGGAACTACGGCTCCCCCGGCCCCGGTAGTATCCGCCGCCACGGCCGTAACAGACAATTCGTTCAACGCGAATTGGGCGGCCAGCACGGCGGCTACGGGTTATTTTTTAGATGTATCCGTTTTGAACACGTTTGCTTCTTTTGTCGCGGGCTATAACAACCTTTCTGTTGGCAATGTTACTTCCTTTGCTGTCAACACGAACCTGAGTGCAAACACGACATACTATTATCGGGTAAGGTCAACCAACACAAACGGTACCTCAGGCAATTCCTCTACCATTACTGTTACCACTGTGGCTGTTCCGCCTGTTGCTTCCTCGGCTACATCGGTAAATGATAATTCGTTCAATGCCAACTGGGCCGCGAGCACGGCCGCAACCGGCTACTCCCTGGATGTATCTGCCTCCGGTACGTTTGCTTCATTCGTCACGGGCTACAACAATCTCTCCGTCGGCAATGTTACTTCCTATGCGGTAAATACCAACCTGAGCGCAAACACGACTTACTATTATCGGGTGAGGGCGACCAACACAAATGGAACATCGGTAAGTTCTTCTACTATTTCACTCACTACAGCCCCTGCATCCCCCGTTGCATCCGCTGCCACCTCACCCGGTCAAACTGGATTCACTGCCAATTGGAATGCCATTACCGGCATCACGGATTTCAGATTAGATGTTTCATCGGATGACTTCGTCACACGGGTTGCCGGCTTCGATAACCTGGCCGTAACCGGAACAAGCAAAGCTGTTACAGGCCTGAACTCCGGCATCACCTACAAATACCGCCTGCGGGCAGTGAGTTCCACCGGCACCTCTTCCAATTCCAACATTATTGGTATCATAACGGTACCCGCAACGCCCGTGGCCAATACAGCAACCGTTGTCTCACAAACCGGATTTACTGCCAATTGGAATTTGGTGACAGGCTCTGATAATTATTTACTGGATATTTCACCCTTATCCGATTTCTCTGCCTTTTTCACCGGGTATAAAGCTAAATCGCTCCTCCCGGGTAATTCAAGCGAGGCCGTTTCCGGTCTGACGAACGGAACAACCTATTATTATAGAGTAAGAGCGATGAACAGTTCCGGCGAGAGTCCAAATTCCAATTTTATTTCCCAAATAACAATTCCTGCCAACCCGGCGGCCAATACCGTAGCGACGAAAAGCAGCAATAGTTTCCTGGCCAATTGGAATGCAGTGGACGGCGCGGATTCTTACGAACTGGATGTAAGCCCGTACAACTCTGTGAGCCCTTTTTCAATCTTTGTTGCAGGGTACAATGCCAAGTCAGTTACCGGTGGAAATTTTGAAGATTTGGTCGTTGGACTTCAGCCTCAAACTGCCTACTCATTTCGCGTCCGGGCTGTGAATGTTGGTGGCAAATCCGGCAACTCCAATATAAAGACGATGATTACGGATGCTTCAGGGGGTGGTACACAACAAGTATTTACCGTTACACTAAGCAGTTTTAACAATGGTCAATTCTCCGGAAGCACGGTTGCTGTGCAGGGACAAGTTGCCAATGGAGTAGGCGTGATCACCGGCACGCTGGAGTATAAGGGTATTACGGAGACGGTAACAAAAGAAAAACCCATTACCGTCACCAATGGATCGTATTCCGTTTCCGTGGACGAGACCATGCTCGACGAATTGGGAATCGAATTCTTTGTGAAAGTCCGCGATGAGACAGATGCGGAGATAGTGACCACCACAGAACGGATCTACAGAGCCTTTCCTTCTGCCGGCAGCCCTTCCATCATCAACACCAGTTTTGCGGGGACGCGGGCTTCGATTAAGATCATTTCAATTCCCTATGATCTTAAAGACAATCTGATCGAATCCATCTTCTCTTCGCTGGGGGTTTACGATAAAAAAGGGTGGCGGCTGGCTCACTTCCAGGAAGGCCAGGGCAATGTAGAGTATAAAGAGGGTGTGAATAGAATTGAACGCGGGCAAGGTTACTGGTTCAATGCTAAATCGGGATCCGTTAATGTGACAGCGGGAGAAGGTACGGTGGGCACCTATAACCAAACCAACCCGTTTACACTTTCACTTGCTACGGGATGGAACCAAATAGGCAACCCCTATCCTTTCGCCATTGATTGGAGTGATGTGCTGGCGGACAATTCTACCGTTTCGGGTGTGGGCACCCTAAAAGTCTATAACGGCACAAAAGTAAATTATGAAAATGGTGTCAAGATAGAGCCCTACACCGGCGGCTTTGTGCACGCTGATAACAATGTAACGCTCAACGTGACTGTTTCCTTGAAGGGCAGAGCGAATGGCGGCCGCCAGGCCAACGCCGGTCCCGGTTTTGATTTGGCCCGGGATTCGTGGAAGCTTCCGCTGACGGTAAAGCAAAATAATT
>DATHFS010000756.1:0-6615 GCA_035317975.1 Cyclobacteriaceae bacterium
GTATGGAACAGGGCAATATTCGGAGACATGTTAATCAGCGCAAATACATCCGAAGGATACTCGGCAGCTAACGCAAGGGCCATGGTCCCACCGGTAGAAGTACTCATTACAATTACCTTTTCACCAAGTGCCTTCCCGATGGCCAACGCTTCCTTGCTGCTGGCCCACCACCGGTCGGGGGTGAAATACAAAAGTTGCTCCGTAGTATCAATTCCATGATCGGCTAATCGCGCCAAAAAAAGATTACATCCGAATTCTTTGGCGAATTTAACATGGATGGGATTCCCTTCTCCCTGGCTCGCTGAAAATCCGTGAAGGTAAATGACGCTGTACGGAGTCCTTTTTTTAGAACTGTCGGCCCATATGATCCTGGCTTCGTTGTCGGGCTTCACTTTATGATGGCTTTCATTCGCGGCAATGTACCGTTCCAGTGCAAGCGGTTCCTGCGGTACCACGGGTAATGTCGGATCCCACACCGGTCTGTCTGGTTCGGGCCCTAGAAAATAAATTCCCAACACCAACAGAATAGGAAAGCTGATAAGGATAAAGCGTTTTGACATCATGGTAAAGATAGGAATTAAATGCAGGATCGCAGATTAAACGCCTGCCTGCCGAAGCGCCTCGCGTAGGCAGGGATTAACGGATGTCGCGGATTATTAGTACCAAATAAAAACACCAGGCGTAGACCCGGTGTTTTCCAGTTTAAAAAACTTACGATCAGGCGCAGTAAAAAATAGTCTCCTGCAGTTTAAACTTTTACCTACTCCATCCCGACGTGTCGGGCAAGCAGGCCTGATCAAAAAGAAGGCATTCCGGTACCGGAAAAAAATATTTACCACCAACAACCACTACGAATGGAGTAAACACCGGTCGTACCGGAAATGCCATGTCTTGGGAAGTCGTTTCCCGCAGACCTGTCCGACGAAGCCTTGGCGAAGTCGGATCTCGCAGATTTACGCAGATTTTTTTCATCCGGATAAACCCATCTACCTTCCCCCCTCTCCGCCTCGGAGAGGGGTTGGGGGTGAGGTCAATCCACATTATCATGCAAAAACTTATTATTCCCCAAAAGATTATTATCATCATTCAAATTATACCTCGAAATAAAGGGCTCAGAGGAATGAGGAACGTTGTCCATTTTTACCCCGCGGCGCAGGTAGGCCGGAAGTGTCCACTTCTCGTTGAATTCCTCCTTCGTCATCTCCGGTTTTTTATAGGCTTTCAGTTTTTCCCTGCGCGCTTTGGCTTGCTGCTCGAGACGTTCTTTCGTTTTTCTCAATTCCATCAAGCCTTCTTCGTTGACGATTTGATCTGCCGAAATCTCTTTTCCGATTCCAAAATCGTCTTCGTCGCTTAGAAACAGACTGTCTTCCCCGTCATCCCCCGGCGGGTCATTTTCCCGAGAGGGCCTACTCTCTTCTTTTTCAAACAAGGTGAACGTGTGGGAACGCTCTTCTTTTTTTGGAGGTTCCTCTTCCTTTCGTTTGGCTACCGGTTTTGCTGTAACCGGTTTATCTTCCGGCTTAAGAACAGGCTTGTCTCCTGGCTTGTTCAGTACAGGCTTATCCTTGTCCATCTTCGGCGCGTCCTCTTGCCTGATCTTTAACTCGATTTCCTGGCCCCCTTGATTGACTGAATTATCGCCCGATCCGAACAAAGGAATTTGAGTGCGATCAAGATCATGGACCTTCTTCTCTTCGATCTTCCTGACCAACAGCCCCTCGTGGGAGAACCCGGTGGCAATGACCGTCACGCGAATGCGATCGCCAATGGTGGGATCAACACCATGACCAAAGATCACTTCTGCATCATCGCCTGCCTGCGCCTGGATGTATTCCGTAATCTGGCTCAATTCGTCCATTTGTAATTCTGCCTCTTCCCCGGAAATGATGGACAGGAGGATTTTCTTAGCCCCCATGATGTCTTTGCTGTCCAACAAGGGTGAGGCGAGCGCCAGTTGGGCCGCCTTCGTCGCACGATTGTCGCCCCGTGTTTCCGACGATCCCATTACGGCAGCACCGGCATTTAACATCACGGTCCGAACATCCTGGAAGTCGACGTTGACATACCCTGCCAGTGTAATGATCTCGGCAATTCCTTTTGCGGCCACGGTCAGGATATTGTCGGCTTCACCGAAGGCCTGACCGATGGGCAGGTTTCCATAAATTTCACGAAGCCTGTCGTTGAGGATTACCAATACCGTATCGCAGCTCGCCCGCAGCGAGTCAATACCCACTTCGGCCTGGCCCGATTTCTTTTTTCCTTCGAAGGCGAACGGGACAGTAACAATGCCGACGGTGAGGATATCCATATCCTTGGCAATCTTCGCGATCACCGGAGCAGCGCCTGTTCCGGTACCCCCTCCCATTCCCGCCGTGACGAATACCATCTTGGTGCCCGCCAGCATTTCGCGGATCTGATCCTTGCTTTCGACGGCTGCGGCACGACCTACTTCTGGATTCGCTCCGCAACCAAGACCTTCCGTCAGGTTGGTTCCGATCTGCAGCTTGTAAGGCACGGGACTACTGTTCAATGCCTGGGCATCGGTGTTGCACACGACAAATTCGACATCCTTGATGCCTTGCCGGTACATATGATTCACCGCATTGCTACCTCCCCCGCCCACACCGATCACTTTAATGATCGATTTGTGGTGCTTGGGGATTTCAAATTTGTACGATCCGGTTTCAAGCATGATAATTATTTTTTAGTGGTTGTTTGTAATAGTCATTAGTAGTTAGTCATTGGTCGTTTCCTCAAGACTGAAGCAAATCCTCTATTCCTGGGGACAAACTTTGCCTACTGCCTTTTGCCTACTGCCTACTTCTTTGTCTTACGTCAATACTCATTCTTCCCGTCCAGATCATCAATCAAAAGTCCCTTCGTTTTATTAAGAATGCTCGAGAAAAAGTCAGAGGCGGGATTGGCCTTGTCCTTCTTTACCTTTACGGTCTTCGATGCTTCTTTGGCTTCCTTGTAGCGCTCCGCCCGCTCATCCAGCGACCGGAATCCGGAAAGCACCAGACCCACCGCGGTGGCATACATAGGGCTCTTCACGACTTCCAGCTTGCTCTTGCCCAGGTGCTCGTTCGGATATCCAATACGGGTGTCCATGCCGGACATGTACTCTACCAGTTGCTTCAAACAACTCAGTTGAGAACCCCCTCCTGTAATGACAATTCCACCGGACAGTCGTTTTTCAAACCCTGAGGTGATGATCTCCTGGTGAGCCATCTCCACGATCTCTTCCATTCTTGCTTGAATGATGTTGGAGAGGTTTTTTATGGATATTTCTTTGGACGTCCTGTTTCGGATACCGGGAATGGAAACTATTTCATTGGGACTGGCCTCTTCTGCGATGGCTTTTCCAAAACGCGTCTTGAGTTGCTCGGCTTGCTTGGACATCACCATCAATCCATGCTGGATGTCGGTTGTGAGGATGTTGCCGCCAAACGGGATGACGGCCGTATGGCGAATGATGTTGTCATAAAAGATCGCGATATCGGTAGTCCCTCCGCCAATATCAATCAGGCACACGCCCGCTTCCTTCTCTTCTTCACTTAAAACGGCGAGACTGGAGGCAAGCGGTTCAAGAATCAGGTCCTCGATTTCAAGACCCGCTCTCCGCACACACTTGTTGATATTGTTGATGGCACTGGTTTGGGCCGTAATGATATGGAAGTCGGCCTCCAATTTGACACCGGACATCCCCACCGGATCCTTGATACCTTCTTCGTAATCGACGGTATAATCCTGAGGCATGACGTGAATGATCTCACTGCCGGGAGGGATCACAATGCGATACATATCTTCCGTAAGGCGGTTCACATCTTCGATGCTTACTTCATCCTCGCGCGAATTGCGGGTGATGCTTCCATGGTGAATGGTACTGCGGATGTGCTGGCCAGCAATACCCACGTTCACGACGCGGATATCGATGCCCGACATTTCGCTGGCTTCTTTGATGGCTTTGCCAATGGCAAATACAGTCTTGTCAATGTTGGTCACGATCCCCTTAATCACCCCTTCCGATTCTGCTTTGCCCATTCCCAGCACTTCCAATTTTCCATAATCGTTTTTACGACCTACGATGGCACAAATCTTGGTCGTACCAATATCCAGACCTACTACAATTTTTTGATTTTCCATGGCGTAACTATTTTAAAAAGTGGTTGTTTTGTTCATTGTTGATCGCATTCTCAATTCTAATGGCTATCGTGTCGTGTATACTGTCTATTCCGCTATTACTTGTCCCTCATATTCTAAATTCACCCGGTGGTATTTTGTCCACCCCCGCTGCGGAAGAATTTCTTTATAAAAAATCATCAGCTTCTTAAACTTATTTTCAATGTCCTCCAGCTGTCCAAATTCAATGCGTTGCCCGGTGACCTGAGGATAGATTGTAATCTTGCCTTCGCTGCTCATATCCAACTGAGCTACCTGCGCTCTCCAAAAACTGTTTTCATTGATCAATTGGATCAGCTCCATCAAATGCTGGCCTTCGGCTGTCTTATTCAGATTTTCACTTTCCAGGAGGGTTTTGGCAAACCCACCGCTGATCAACACCACCCGCGATGCAAACTTTTCTGAAACGGGCATCACCGTGCCATCTTCAGCGATGTAGGCGTCGGGTGCATCCTCTTGCACTATTCTTGCCACCGGTCTCCTCAGCCGGATCTGGACGACGAGATTGCCTTTCAAATCACAATACAATTGCGCATCCAGAATATGTTTATCGTATCTCAATTTCGATTCCATCGTTCTCAGATCAATTCGACTCAGGTTCGTTCCTATCAACGATGGGGTAGTGGCCTCCACCAGTTTCATCACATCTGCCTCATCCATGAAATGGTTTTCCCGGTCATTTTCCAATTCAATAACAACATCCTTGCATGCCACCCCACCTTGCCTGCGTTCACTGAAGGCAATGAGAAACGACACACCCGCCAGGGCGACGGCTACCTTTATTTCCTTGCGAATGTTTAATTTCCACTTCATGCGTACTTGCGATTCAACAGTTCACGAATAGGTTTTACAAACGTGTCGATGTCACCCGCCCCGACCGTCGCCAATACCTCAATGTCCAGCGCTTCTACTATTTGAAGCAGATCGTTCTTGCTGCTCCGTATTTTTACCGCGCTGGTGATGTCCTTAAAAAGCATGTCCGAGGTCACTCCGGGAATAGGCTCTTCCCTGGCCGGATAAATGTCCATCAGTATAAGTTCGTCCGCCAGGCTCAGACTTTTTGAAAAACCCTTCGCAAAATCCCTTGTCCGGCTGAACAAGTGAGGTTGAAAAATCACGGTGATTTTCTTTTTCGCATACATCGACTTTACCGACGTCAGAAACGCTTCAATCTCGGCCGGATGGTGGGCGTAATCATCGATGTACACCAGTTTGTTTTTCTTCACGATGAATTCAAATCTTCTCTTCACACCTTGAAACGAGGCCAACGCATTCTTAATGGTCGATTCGTCCACGCCCAGCTTCAACGCCACCAGCGTAGCGGCAATGGCATTTTCCATGTTGTGAAAACCGGGGACACCAAGCTGTATTTTTTCCATCTTCTTGTCCGTGCCCTGAAGATCGAATTCAAAAAATCCGCCCTCGGCGGTAATACGACTGGCAAAAAATTGTCCCCGGTTCCTCCCATAGGTTGCAATGGAAACAGCCGTTATCCCCTTGGCCAGATCCTGAACCGACTCGTGGATAACGAGATTTCCCCCTTTAGTGATCTGCTTTATAAAATCCCGGAAGGAAATAAGCATATGTTCGTGATCACTATAAATATCAAGATGGTCGGCATCCGCTGATGTAACGACCGCCATTTCCGGGAAGAGCTGCAGAAAAGAACGATCGAACTCATCGGCCTCTACGACAACGATGGTATGCTCGTTGACCTCGCCGTGCATAACCAGGTTGGATTCATAGTTGACGGTAATTCCACCCAGGAAGGCCACCATGTTTTTGCCGGCCGACTTTAGAATATGGGCAATCAACGATGATGTGGTTGTCTTCCCATGCGTCCCGGCAACAGCAACGGTCTTATAATCCCGGGTCAACAATCCCAATACTTCCGAACGCTTGAGAATGGTAAACCCGTCCCTTTTCAGGTAGTTGTATTCAACGTGATTTTTAGGAATGGCCGGGGTGAATATCACGAGTGTTTTGCCTTTGTTGATATACACAGGAATGAATTCCACGTTGTCGTCAAAGTGGATTTCCATACCTTCTGCGATGAGCTCCTGCGTCAACGGCGTGGGTGTACGGTCGTAACCAGCTACGCGAAGTCCTTTGTGCTTGAACCAGCGCGCGAGGGCGCTCATGCCGATCCCCCCGATTCCGAGGAAGTAGATGCTATCGTACTTACTTAGTTGCATCGATCAGTTTTTCAATTTCATCAACTATTTCTCCGGCCGCATTCGGTTTCCCAAGCCGGCCGATTTGATCTTTCAGTTTGCTGCAGCGTTGTTCATCATATAATAATTTCAGGGCCGCTGTTACTAATTTTTCTTCCGCCTCCTCGTCACGGATAAGGACGGCTGCATATTCGTTGGCCAGGGTAAGGGCATTCTTTGTCTGGTGGTCTTCCGCCACATTGGGAGAAGGCACCAG
>DATHFS010000757.1:0-4438 GCA_035317975.1 Cyclobacteriaceae bacterium
ATCATCGGATGGACTACGATTTATTGACCGACATCGCAACACACCATCCGGAGTATGTGCTCCTGCTGGTCGGCCCAACCGGGTCGAACTTTGAGCGGTCCCGCCTGGAAGAACTACCGAATGTCATCACGACCGGCTCGAAACGTCTTACCGAACTTCCCGCCTACGTGCGGTTTATGGATTGCGGCATTATCCCTTTCTTATGCAATGCATTAACGGAAAGTATTTACCCGTTGAAATTGAATGAATACCTGGCCGCTGCCAAGCCCGTGGTCACGACTAACTTTTCGCCGGATCTAAATGAGTTTGAAGATGTCATCAAAATTGCCAGAACGAAAAAGGAGTTTGTTGCCTCCTTGTCCGATGAACTGCGGACGGATTCTGCTGAAAAGCAATCGGGTCGCGTAAAAAAGGCATCGGGTAATACCTGGGAGGCGAGGGTAAGTGAATTCTGGAAGATCGTGGACCCCTACTGTCGTAAAGCATCATGACGGAAAAAAATAAAAGGCTGACGGGGAAGGAAGAATTGCCGCTGGAAAAAAGGGCAATGGAGGTGATCCTGAAAATCATCGTGGCGGCCACCCTGATTTACTTCTTCCTGTTGATTGTTGTACTGTAACGCCTATGTTGATGGAGCAAAACTATATTCTTAAACTGGCCCGGGATGAACGAGGTTCCCTCTTTCAAACCCGCATGAGTCGGTTCCATCAGGGATTGCTGAGAAAACTCCGGTCACCGGTGATGTATGTTTTTGTGTTGCTCGTTTCGGTGGGAATAGCGTTGGGGATTTCCTTGTTTGGTCTGGAGTTTGGGATCATCGCCATCGGGCTCATCCTGGGCGTGCCGGCGGTGCTCTACTCGATAGTCAACCTGAAGTTCGGAATTGTCTGCCTGATGATCGTATCCTATTCATTGGGCGTGAAGCGCTTTTACGAAGATATCCCGATGGGGGTGGCCCTGGATGTTTTTCTGGGCGCGATGTTGTTTGGGCTGCTGCTGGACAAGTGGAGAAAGCATGATTTTGTGGTTTCAGGAAATCCGATCAGCCATGTAGTATGGGCCTGGATCATTTATAATTTGCTTGAGTTCTTCAATCCCATGGCATCGCGGGAAGCCTGGCTCTACGTGATCCGCGGGATTGCCTTGTTAATGACCTTTTATTTTATCGTGCTGCAGGCGGTTGACAGTTTGAAGTTCGTCAAGTTCCTCATCAACCTGTGGATTGGGTTGAGTTTGATCGGAGCGCTGTACGGTTTGTTTCAGGAATTTCACGGACTATTTCAAATCGAGAAGGATTGGGTAGCGGCCGATGACTTCCGGTTTAATTTAATTGTGAATTGGGGTCGCTACCGGATATTTTCCTTCTTCAGTGATCCTACGTTGTTCGGAATATTAATGGCCTATACGGGATTATTCTGTATTGCCTTGCTGGCTGGCCCGTTCAAATTCTGGTATAAATTTTTTCTCACCTTTTGCGCAGTCGTTATGTTTCTGGCGATGGTCTATGCCGGAACCCGCACGGCCTATGCGATGATACCGGCGGGCTTGATCTTCTTTACGCTCATCACCCTTCAAAAGCGTATTATCGTTCTATGCACTGTGATCGGGGCCATAGGCGTGGGCATTATTTTTTCTGATATCCGGAACCTGGGGCCATTCATGTCCACCAGCAGCCTGGAGCGAATACGGTCGGCCTTTAAACCGAGCGAGGATCCATCCTATCAGGTACGCGAAAAGAGCCAGGCCTATATAGAACCTTTTATCCAGGCCCATCCTTTTGGTGCGGGGCTGGGAAGTGTTGGGGGTTGGAGCGCCCGCTTTACTCCTGATTCCGAGCTGGCCAAATTTGCGCCCGATAGCGGCTACCGGCGTGTCGCTGTGGAACTGGGGTGGATCGGATTGATAGTATACTGTGTCTTTTTTTCGGTAACCCTGATGGTAGGAATCAGGAATTATTACCGGATGAAAGATCCGTTGCTGAAGAGCTACATGGCCGGGCTGTTGGGCGTCGTATTCAGCCTCGTCGTGGCAAACTTTCCGCAAGAAGCGCTGATCCAGGTGCCGACGATTTTGATTTTTTATATCATCATGGCCCTCCTCGTTAAACTCAGGAAACTGGATGAAACCAGCGCAGTGGATACCCATGGTAAAATAAGAGGCACATTTAACAAAGAGAATCAATCAGACATAAATACAAACCGATGAAATTTCTTAGATTCTTACCTGTCCTGATCTTGCCGTTGGCGGCGCACGCTCAATCGATTGACTATAACAAGATCATTCTCCCCGATCGTGTTGTGACCAAGAATTTTGAAGAACGGCTGGTCCAGTTGGCCTGGAATAATCATCCTTCCAACCTTGTGGTGATCCAAAATGTAGATATAGCCCAAAAAGAAAAAGGCGTGGCGCGATGGCGGTGGCTGGACGATATTTACGCCAATGGTAACCTGAATGAGTACACGCTGCATCCCAACGCTTCCCTGACCAACGTATATTATCCGCGGTATAACTTTGGTGTCCGGGTGACGTTGGGCAGTTTCGTCAACATCCCCCTGCAAACCCGTGCTGCGAATGGCCGGCTTATTAACGCGGCGCACCTTGTTAACGAAAAGAAACTAACGGTCCGTGAAGAGATATTGGGTAATCTGGAGAAGTTAAAACAATACTATAAGTTCATTAAGATCAGGGCACAGATAAAGGAAGACTTCCGTACAATGTATAAGGATGCTGAAAAGAAGTTTTCCACAGGCGAGATTAACATTGAACGATACCGTGCGGCTGTGCAAGCGTATTACGATCAATCCGAATTGGTGATTGAGGCGCAAGCGAATTACAATGGCGTCAAAATAATCCTTGAATCCCTGGTTGGCGTCCCGTTGCCCGACATTGAAGGCTACAAGGAATTTATCAGCAGGTTAGACGCCGAAGCGAAAATCGATTAAGTCCGCGATACCTCCCTACCCCGATGAGCCTCAGTGATTTTTTCCGGACGTTACCCGCCCGGCTGGCCCGCGTCACCACGGGTGGAAAAATCATCAGAGAAATCGATGGATTGCGGTTTATCGCCATCTTTCTGGTTGTGGTCACCCATTTATGTGAGCGCTTTACGCGGAATACTTCGATTGCGTTCACTCCCGGGCCGGAGTACGACATCATCACCTTTATTGCTAACCGCGGCTTTATGGGCGTCCATATTTTTTTTGTTGTCAGCGGCTTCGTGTTGGGACTTCCTTTTGCCTCCTATTACCTTCATGGCACAAGGAAAGTTTCCCTGAGAAGTTATTTCTGGCGAAGGCTTACCCGGCTGGAACCTCCCTATATCATTGTCATGACGCTGCTCGCGGCATCCCTGGTAGCAATGGGGTATTACTCATTTAAAGATATGCTGCCTCATTATCTGGCGAGCCTCGTCTATTTGCACAATATCCTCTATGATTCCTGGAGTATTATCAACCCACCGGTTTGGTCACTGGAGATTGAAGTACAATTTTATACCCTGGCGCCTTTTCTGGCGCTCTTCTTCTTCCGGATTAAACCCAAACTGCTCCGGCGATGTGTTTTTGTTTCGTTCATCCTGGTATGGATGGCGTTGCAGCAGTATTTAGGGGTAATGAAGGAGTTTAGCAGGCTTTCCCTTATCGGTCATCTTCACTTGTTTCTGGCAGGATTTATCCTCGTCGATATCTATCTGACGGAATGGAAGGAGGGAATAACGAAACGGGAGATTTTCAATTATCTCAGCATCCTCGCCTATGCCAGCGCAACCTACTTCTGGTCGTGGGAACATTTTTTTGCAAACCGGTTGGTGTTTGCGCTCTCGATTTTTCTTCTTGTGTATTCCGTTTTCCGGTCGACGTGGGTGAACCGCTTTATTACCTTACCCTGGATTACGGCGATCGGCGGCATGTGTTATTCCATTTATCTGATCCACTTGCCGCTCATTGAATTTTTCATCCGCGTGACCAGGCACATTGCCGTGACCTCCATTTTTACCGTGAATCTTCTGATTCAGTTTGCTTTGCTGGTTCCCGTGCTCCTCTTCTTCAGCGTGCTCTTTTTTCTGGCCATTGAAAAACCGTGCATGTATAAAGATTGGCCGATGAGGTTGAAGAACTATTTGACGGGGGGTAAGAGTGTAGGCAGTAGGGAAGCACATTAGCCCGTAAGGGCGGCCTGTTTTTAGAAAAATGAATATCATTAGGTCTTCCTATCCGGGTGGGATTTGTCTACCGATATTTCGTCTCTACGAGACTTCGTATCAGTGGTAAGATTTGGTTACCGATATTTCGTCCCTCTGGGACTAAAACAAAGATCTGCCCGCCGCAAGTCTAAAACAAAGATCTGCCGCGACAAGCTAAAAAGAAAGGCTGCCTGCTACAAGTCTGAAACAAAGATCAGCGCACTACAAGTCCCATAGGGACGAAATATTGGTAAACAA